>NZ_JBHUQX010000055.1:0-30873 GCF_042674225.1 Streptomyces sp. NPDC056948 | reverse complement strand
CCCGCCGCATCCTGAACCGGAGGCAGTCATGACGAGACTGACCGGAAGGGCCCTGCGCCTGACCGTCTTCGTCGGCGAGAACGACACCTGGCACCACCGGCCCCTGTACTCGGAGATCGTCCACCGGGCCCATGCGGCGGGCCTCGCGGGCGCCAGCGTCTTCCGCGGCGTCGAGGGCTTCGGCGCCTCCTCCCTGATCCACACCTTGCGACTGCTGTCCCTGAGCGAGGACCTGCCGGTAGCCGTCGTGATCGTCGACACCGAGCCGCGCGTGCGGGCCTTCCTGCCCCAGCTCGACGAACTGGTCACCGAGGGACTGGTGACGCTCGACGACTGCGAGGTCATCCGCTACTTGGGCCGCGAGAACGTCCCGGGCGGAACCGACTCGAAGGGTAAGAAGTCGTTGTGAACTGGCTGCTGGTCGTCGGGGGCGCGATGGTCGGCGCTCCGCTGCGCTATCTCACCGACCGCGCGGTGCAGTCCCGGCACGACTCCGTCTTCCCCTGGGGCACCTTCGTGGTGAACGTCTCCGGCTGCCTGGTCCTCGGCCTGCTCACCGGTGCCGTCTCGCACCTCCAGTTGCTGCTCGGTACCGGTCTGTGCGGGGCCCTGACGACGTACTCGACGTTCTCCTACGAGACGCTGCGGCTGGCGGAGACGGGGGCCCGTCTCCAGGCGGCCGTCAATGTGGCGGCGAGTGTGGCGGCCGGCCTCGGGGCGGCGTTCGCGGGGGCCGCGCTCGCGCGTATGTGAGCCGCGCACAGGTGGGTGAGCCGCGCACAGGCGGGCCGCGTGGATGAGATCAGTTCTCGCCCGCGTGTAGTAAGACGGTGCTCTCCGCTCCCGCCTCCCCCCGAGCAGAACTGGATCCCATGAGCGTCATCAGCGTCGGTCAGGCCGTCGTCCTCGGAGCCGTCGAGGGGGTGACCGAGTTCCTCCCCGTCTCCTCCACCGGCCATCTGAAGATCGTCGAGGGGCTCATGGGCATCCCCGTCGACGACCACGCCGTGGTCGGGTTCTCGGCCGTCATCCAGGTCGGCGCGATCGCCGCGGTGCTCGTGTACTTCTTCAAGGACATCGTCCGGATCGTCTCCGCTTGGTGGCGGGGTCTGTTCGACCGCGAGGAGCGGTACCACCACGACTACAAGTTCGCCTGGTGGGTCATCTGCGCCACGATCCCGATCGTCGCCGTCGGACTCGCCGCCAAGCCGCTCATCCAGGGCCCGCTCGCCTCGCTGTGGGTGGTGGCGGGCTCGCTGATCGCCGGCAGCGGGGTGATGTGGGCGGCGGACCAGATGGGCCGGCACAAGCGCGGCGAGGACGACACCTCCTTCAAGGACGCCATGCTGGTCGGCAGCTCCCAGATCCTCGCCCTGCTCTTCCCCGGCTTCTCCCGCTCCGGCGCCACCATGTCCACCGCGCTGATCCTCGACCTGGACCGCGTCGCCGCCACCCGGCTCTCCTTCTTCCTGGGCATCCCCGCCCTGACCGGCGCCGGGCTCTACGAGCTCAAGGACGCCCTGGGCACCGGGGTGGGCGCGGCCCCGCTCGCGGTCGGCACGCTCGTGTCCTTCGTCGTGGCGTACGCCTCCATCGCCTGGCTGCTGAAGTTCGTCGCCAAGCACTCCTTCAACGCCTTCGTGATCTACCGGATCGTCGTGGGGGTGCTGCTGTTCGGCCTGCTCGGAGCAGGTGTGATCAGCAGCTGACCGCTCGCACGAGCACGACTGTCCGTCCGCACGGGAGAGGGGCCGGGAGCCTGAACGCAGGCTTCCGGCCCTCTGAACGTTTCTTTTCGGCCTCTTGACAGGTGCCTCCCGCGCCCCGCAGGATCACCACCGTGAACCTGTCAGACAGCCGGACAGCCGGACAGCCCGTGCGTCGCGTCAGTGCCATGGAAGCGGTGCTGGCGCACCTGCGCGACGCCATCGAACGAGGCGAGTACGCCATCGGCGACAAGCTCCCCTCCGAGGCGGAGCTGTGCCGCACCCTGGAGGTCTCCAGGCCCGTGCTCCGCGAGGCCCTGCGGGCCCTGCAGACCATGGGCCTGACCGTGTCCAGGACCGGCAAGGGCACCTTCGTCGTCGCCAGCACCGTCGAGGACCCCACCTTCGGCGACTACGCGGCGAGCGACCTGCTGGAGGTGCGCCGCCACGTCGAGATCCCGGTCGCCGGGTACGCGGCCCGGCGCCGTACCCCGGAGAACCTCGACCACCTGGCTCACATCCTCGACCGGATGGAAAAGGAGACGGACACCACCGCGTGGGTCGCCATGGACACGCTGTTCCATCTCGCCGTGGCCGAGGCCGCCCAGAACCCGGTCTTCCGCCGGGTCATCGAGGAGATCCGGGACGCGCTGGCCCGCCAGTCCGCCTTCCTCAACGAGCTGGGCGGCCGTCGCGAGCAGTCCAACCGCGAGCACCGCGCGATCGTCGAGGCGCTGATCGACGGTTCCGAGAACGACGCGGTGGAGGCCATGGCCCACCACCTCGACCGTGTCGAGACGACCCTCACCGACATCGTGCGTTCCCCGCGCACGGACACCCCCACGGAAGGCGGAACCGAGGCGTGAGCGAGCAGTCCCTGCACGAAGGAGTGCAGAAACGTTCCGGCCATGTCGATGCCGGAGACGCCGGCTACAGCAAGTCCCTGAAGTCCCGGCACGTCAACATGATCGCCATCGGCGGTGCCATCGGCACCGGCCTGTTCCTCGGTGCCGGCGGCCGCCTCGCCGACGCCGGCCCCTCCCTCTTCATCGCCTACGCGGTCTGCGGCCTCTTCGCCTTCCTCGTCGTGCGCGCCCTGGGCGAACTCGTGCTGTACCGGCCCTCCTCCGGCGCCTTCGTGTCGTACGCCCGTGAGTTCATGGGGGAGAAGGGCGCCTACACCGCGGGCTGGATGTACTTCCTCAACTGGGCGACCACCGGCATCGCCGACATCACCGCCGTCGCCACCTACACCCACTACTGGGGCATGTTCTCCGACATACCGCAGTGGGTGATCGCGCTCATCGCGCTGGCCGTGGTGCTCACGGTGAACCTGATCTCGGTGAAGATCTTCGGTGAGCTGGAGTTCTGGTTCGCGATCATCAAGGTCGGCGCGCTCGTCGTCTTCATGTGCATCGGCATCTTCCTGCTGGTCACCCAGCACCCCGTCGACGGCCACAGCCCCGGCCCGTCCCTCATCAGCGACAGCGGCGGCGTCTTCCCGCACGGCCTGCTGCCCATGCTGCTGATCATCCAGGGCGTCGTCTTCGCCTACGCCTCCGTCGAACTGGTCGGCGTCGCCGCCGGTGAGACCGAGAACCCCGAGAAGATCATGCCGAAGGCGATCAACTCGATCATGTGGCGCGTCGGCCTGTTCTACGTCGGCTCGGTCGTCCTGCTCTCGATGCTGCTGCCGTGGAACAAGTACACCGCCGGCGAGAGCCCCTTCGTGACCGTGCTGGGCAACATCGGCATCCCGGCGGCAGGCGACGTGATGAACCTCGTCGTCCTCACCGCCGCGATGTCCTCCCTCAACTCCGGCCTGTACTCCACCGGCCGCATCCTGCGCTCCATGGCCATGGCCGGATCCGCGCCCAAGTTCACCTCCGTGATGAGCCGCAGCCAGGTCCCCTACGGCGGCATCCTGCTCACCAGCGGCATCTGTGTCCTGGGCGTCGGCCTCAACTTCGTCGTCCCTGCCAAGGCGTTCGAGATCGTGCTGAACTTCGCCGCGATCGGCATCCTCGCCACCTGGGGCCTGATCATGATCTGTCACCTCCTCTTCTGGCAGAAGACCCAGAAGGGCGAGTTGACCCGCCCGGACTACCGGCTCCCGGGCTCCCCCTGGACCGAGATCGTGACGCTGGTGTTCCTCGCCTCCGTCCTGGTCCTCATGTACGCCGACGGCGGGGCGGGACGCACCACCGTGCTGTGCCTGCCGCTGATCGTCGGAGCACTGGTCGTCGGATGGTTCGGCATCCGCGGCCGTGTCGCACGCATGTCCACCAACGGAGCCGACGCGTGACCGACGCGTCGCTCCCCGAGAAGCAGGCAGTGATGTACAGCAGTTCCCCAGCGGACGCACCCCTTGTCCGTGAACCCGTCCACGCCCCCGTCGCCCACCTCATCCGCGGTGGGATCGTCGAAGGCATCCACTACGGCTCCGTCGTCGTCCTCGGCGCCGACGGAGACGTACAGCTCCAGCTCGGCGACATCGAGGCCGCCTTCTACCCGCGCTCCGCGCTCAAGCCCCTCCAGGCCGTGGCCATGGCGCGGGCCGGGCTCCCGCTCGACGGCGAGCTGCTGTCGCTGACCGCGGCCAGCCACTCCGGCGAGGAACGCCACCTCGCCGGCTCCCGGCGCATCCTCGAAGTCGCCGGGCTCACCGAGGGCCGGCTGCGCAACGTCCCGGACCTGCCGTACGACCCGGTCGTCCGGGACGCGTGGGTGCGTGAGGGCCGGATGCCCTCACGGCTCGCGCAGAACTGCTCCGGCAAGCACGCGGCCATGCTCTACACCTGCATGCTCAACGGCTGGTCCCTGGAGGACTACCTCGACCCGGGCCACCCGCTCCAGCAGGCCATCGCCGAGATCGTCGAGGACCTCACCGGGCAGCGCATCGCCCGGGTGACCGTCGACGGCTGCGGCGCGCCCCTGTTCTCCATCTCCCTGCACGGCCTCGCCCGCGCCACCGCCCGCATCACCACCGCGGTGCCGGGCACGCCCGAGGCACGGGTGGCCGACGCGATGCGCGAGCACGCCGAGATGGCCTCCGGTTCCGGCCGGGACGTCGCCGCGCTGATGCGGGCCGTGCCCGGGCTGCTCACCAAGGACGGCTTCGAGGGTGTGCAGGTCGCTGCGCTGCCCGACGGGCGGGCCGTGGCCGTGAAGATCTCTGATGGCGCGAACCGGGCGCGTGTGCCGGTGGCTGCCGCCGCGTTGGCCCGGGTGGGCGTCGACCCGGAGCTGCTCACGGAGTTCGCGGGCGAGTCGCTGCTCGGCGGTGGCGAACCGGTGGGCTGTGTGCGGCCGGTGCGTGCACTGGATCCGGTTCCGTCCACGGCGTGCGTGTAACCGCGCCGAACCGATGGGGGACTGCGGGTGGTAGCCGGTCCGCGGGCCGTTCGTGGTCGATCGCGCAGTTCCCCGCGCCCCTTTGGGGCGCGACTCACCCTCACCCCTCAGAAAGAGGACCCGCACTCTCATGACCGCCGTCACCCGCTCCGAACACGATCTGCTCGGCGACCGTGAGGTGCCCGCCGACGCCTACTGGGGTGTCCACACCCTGCGCGCCACGGAGAACTTCCCCATCACGGGTACGCCCATCTCCGCCTACCCGCATCTGATCGACGCCCTCGCCGCCGTGAAGGAGGCCGCCGCCCTCGCCAACGAGGAACTCGGCCTGCTGGACCCGAAGAAGGCCGCCGCCATTGTCGCGGCTTGCCGCGAGATCCGGGACGGCGAGCTGCACGACCAGTTCGTGGTCGACGT
Source organism: Streptomyces sp. NPDC056948 (assembly GCF_042674225.1). Lineage (NCBI taxonomy): Bacteria > Bacillati > Actinomycetota > Actinomycetes > Kitasatosporales > Streptomycetaceae > Streptomyces > Streptomyces sp. NPDC056948. The sequence continues at coordinate 25,396 of NZ_JBHUQX010000055.1, read as the reverse complement.
CGTCCAGGGCGGCGCCGGCACGTCCACCAACATGAACGCCAACGAGGTCGTGGCCAACCGGGCGCTGGAACTGCTGGGCCACGCCAAGGGCGAGTATCAGCACCTGCACCCGAACGAGGACGTCAACCTCGGCCAGTCCACCAATGACGTCTACCCGACCGCCGTCAAGATCGCCACGGTGTTCGCGGTGCGCGGGCTGCTCGCGGCGATGTCCGTCCTGCAGGACACCTTCGCCGGCAAGGCCGTCGAGTTCCACGACGTGCTCAAGATGGGCCGTACACAGTTGCAGGACGCCGTCCCGATGACGCTCGGCCAGGAATTCTCCGCGTACGCCGTCATGATCGACGAGGACCGGTCCCGTCTCGCCGAGGCCGTCGAGCTGATCCATGAGATCAACCTCGGCGCCACGGCGATCGGCACCGGCCTCAATGCCCCCGCCGGATACGCGGAGTCGGCCCGCCGCCACCTCGCGGCTCTCACCGGCCTGCCGCTGGTGACCGCGGCCAACCTGGTCGAGGCGACTCAGGACTGCGGCGCCTTCGTCCAGATGTCGGGCGTGCTCAAGCGCATCGCGGTCAAGCTCTCCAAGAGCTGCAACGACCTGCGGCTGCTGTCCTCCGGCCCGCGCGCCGGCCTCAACGAGATCAACCTGCCGCCGGTGCAGGCCGGTTCGTCCATCATGCCCGGCAAGGTCAACCCGGTGATCCCCGAGGTCGTCAACCAGGTCGCCTTCGAGGTGATCGGCAACGACGTCACCATCACCATGGCCGCCGAAGCCGGACAGCTCCAGCTCAACGCCTTCGAGCCGATCATCCTGCACTCCCTGTCGGAGTCCATCACCCATCTGCGCGCGGCCTGCCTCACGCTCGCCGAACGCTGCGTGGCCGGCATCACCGCCAACACCGAGGCGCTGCGCGCCACCGTGGAGAACTCCATCGGCCTGGTCACCGCCCTCAACCCGCACATCGGCTACACGGCGGCCACCGACATAGCCAAGGAGGCCCTCGCCTCCGGCCGGGGCGTGGCCGAACTCGTCCTGGAGAAGGGCCTGCTGCCCGCCGAGACACTCGCCGGCCTGCTGCGCCCGGAGGTCCTGGCGGGAAGCGGCCCGGCTCCGACGGCCTGACGCTGCCGAGCGCACCGGGACCGGCACGGAACCGGCACGGGACCGGCCGGGGGGAGAGAATGGTGATCATGACATCGTCGACGACCTTCCAGCCGGTCCTGGAGCGCATCGCCGAGGAGATCGAGCGGACCCCCGGCCGCGGCCGGCCCGCCGACTACATTCCGGCGCTCGCGGCCCGCGACCCGCGCCGGTTCGGCATGGCCGTCGCCGAACCCGACGGCACGGTGTACGGGGTGGGGGACTGGCGGGAGACGTTCTCCGCGCAGTCCCTCACCAAGGTCTTCACCCTCGCCCTCGATCTGGCCCGCGAGGGCGACGCCCTGTGGGAACACGTGGGCCGCGAGCCCTCCGGCAACCCCTTCAACTCCCTCGTCCAGTTGGAGTACGAGAACGGCATCCCGCGCAACCCGTTCATCAACGCGGGTGCCCTCGTCGTCACCGACCGGCTGCACACCCGTACCGGCGACGCCTCGGGCGAACTGCTGGCGTTCCTGCGGGCGGAGAGCGGCAACCCCGGCCTGGCCTTCGACGAGGAGGTCGCCGCCTCCGAGACGGCCCACGGCGACCGAAACGCAGCCCTCGGCCACTTCATGGCCGCCTACGGCAACATCGACAACCCGGTGCCGGTCCTGCTCGACGAGTACTTCCGGCAGTGCTCGATCACCGCGTCCTGCGCCGACCTCGCCCTGGCCACGACCTTCCTGGCCCGCCACGGTGTCCGCGCCGACGGAACCCGACTGCTCACCCGCAGCCAGGCCAAACAGATCAACGCGATCATGCTGACCTGCGGCACGTACGACGCGGCGGGCGACTTCGCCTACCGTGTCGGGCTGCCCGGCAAGAGCGGCGTGGGCGGCGGCATCATCGCCGTCGTCCCGGGCCGCTGCACGCTGTGCGTGTGGAGCCCGGGTCTGGACGAACGGGGCAATTCGGTGGCGGGTGTGGCGGCCCTCGACCGATTCACGACGCTGACGGGCCTGTCGGTGTTCTGAACGCGATTGTCGAACGTTCCTTCAGGGGCGCGCTGCGCGCCGAGCCCCACCGGCCGGCACCTGATCACCGGCCGGTCACACTGCCGCTTCCTCCCGGAACAGACCTCGTCAGCTTCCGGCCACCCGACGTCGACACCCTGACTGAGTGTTGGCCATGGCTTTCCCCGTCGATCTCCGCCGCTGCCAGATACTCGGTCTGGCCGGTACCGCCTTCCTCGCGGCGGGCGGTGAGACGGCCGGCGCCCTGCCCGTACGGGACCTCCTCCACCCCGCCTCCGCCGGCGCGGCCCTCGGTCTGGTCGGTGTGTACTTCGGCGTCGTCCTGCTGATCGCGGCCTGGGCGCTGCTGGGCCGGCTGGTGCGCGGGCCCCGGCCGCCCACTCCCCGTGCCCTGCTGCTCGTCCTCGCCGTCTGGGCGGCACCTTTGCTGCTCGCCCCGCCGCTGTTCAGCCGGGACGTCTACAGCTACCTCGCCCAGGGGGCGATGGTCGACGCCCACATGGACGTCTACGCGCACGGGCCGTCCCAGCTCGGCGGGCCGCTCGCCGACGAGGTCGCCCCTCTCTGGCGGCACACCGGAGCCCCGTACGGCCCGGTGTTCCTCGCCGTCGCGGCGGCCCTGTCCGGTCTGACCCGAGGGGAACTGCCCGCCGGGCTGTTCGGGATGCGGCTCGTCGCGCTCGCCGGCGTAGCCCTGATGGCGGCCGCACTGCCCCGGCTCGCCCGCCACAGCGGCGCCGACCCGTCCGCCGCGCTGTGGCTGGGCGCCCTCAACCCGCTCGTCCTGCTGCACCTGGTCGCCGGCGCCCACAACGACGCCGTCATGCTCGGCCTGCTCGGCGTCGGCCTGGTGGCGGCGCTCGGCCGGTGGCCGGTCCTCGGCGCCGTCCTCGTCACGCTCGCCGCCCTGGTCAAGGCGCCCGCCGCGCTCGGCCTTGCCGCCGTCCTCGTCCTCCAGGTCCGCGCGGGCCGCAGTCCGGTGAAGGCGCTCCTGACCACCACCGTCGCGGCCACGGGCACGACGGTCGCCGCCACGGCCGTGGCCGGCACCGGATACGGCTGGATAGGCGCCCTGAACACCCCCGTCTCACCCCAGAACTGGGCCCTGACCACCCTGCTCGGCCGCGCCACCCGGGCCCTGCTGGAACATCTGGGCAGCGATCTCGCGCCCCTGGCGATCCCCGCCTGGCACGCGCTCGGTATCGCGGCGGCCGTGGTCGCGATCGCGCTGATCTGGCTCCGGCTGCGCCCACGACCGGTCTACGCCCTGGGCCTGAGCCTCGCGGCGGTGGCCGCCCTCGGCCCGGCGATCCGCCCCTGGTACGCCCTGTGGGGCCTGTTCCTCATCGCCGCCGCCACGCCCAGTACTTCCGTACGCCACCGCACGGCGGCCGTGACCGGTGTGCTCGCGCTCTGCGTCCTGCCCAGCGGCGGCGCGGCGGACACGGGGCAACTCGTCCTCGCCGTCTCCGGCGGCGCACTCGCGGTCGTCGTGCTGTGGCAGGCCCGCCAGGCCGAACTCGCCCCGGCGCTGGGACGCGCGGCATGACCCCGGCCCTGCCGCGCACCGACCGCGGACGGCTGCTGCTCCTGCTCGCCCTGGCCACGGTGGTGACCGTCTTCACCGCCACCGTGCCCCTGCTGCGCGACTGGTTCGACCTGCGCGTCTACTACGGCAGCATCGACACCTGGGTCCATCACGGCGGCCGGATCTACGACTACCGGGTGCCCGGCACGACGTACGGCTTCACCTACCCGCCGTTCGCCGCGGTCGCCATGCTGCCGATGGCCCTGCTGGACCTGCGCACCGCGATCGCCGCCGCCCTGCTGCTCAACCTGGCGGCCCTGGCCGTGATCCTGCGCCTGCTCACCGGCCCCGAATGGCGGCGCCACGGCTGGTACGGCTGGGCCCTGATCGCCTGCCTGCTCGCACTGTTCGAACCGCTGCGCGACACCTTCAGCTTCGGTCAGGTCAATCTGCTCCTGCTGGCTCTCGTGCTCACCGACGCCGCGCTGCTCGCCACCGGACGCGGACGCCTCGCGGGCATCGGCATCGGGCTCGCGGCCGCGATCAAGCTCACTCCGGCGCTGTTCATCGGGCTGCTGCTGGTGGCCCGGCGGTGGCGCGCGGCGGCTCTCGCCACGGCCGTCGCCCTCGGGGCCACGGCCCTCGCTGCCTGGGTCGACATGGACGCCTCGCGCTTCTACTGGACCGACGCGCTGTGGGACACCAGCCGTGTCGGGCGCCTCGGCTACGTCTCGAACCAGTCGGTGCAGGGCATCCTGGCCCGGCTGGGCGAACCGGACCGGGCGGTGTGGGCGGCGGCGGTCCTGCTGATCCTCGGCGTGTGGGCGCTGCGGGTGCGGCGGGCGGTCGCCGCGGGGGACTGGACGGCCGCGTTCGCCCTGACCGGCCTCACCGCCTGTCTCGTCAGCCCGATCACCTGGGTGCACCATCTGGTGTGGCTGCTGCCGTCCTTCGCCGTGCTGGTCCGTACCGGGCACCCGCGGATCGCGGGCGCCCTGTACGCGGCGCTGTGCACGAGCGTGGTGTGGCTGTGGTTCGACGACGCGTCCGGCGTCGACGGGTTCCTGGGCAGCAACACCTACGCCTGGATCACCCTGGGCCTGCTCCTGTGGCTGCCGGTCGGTCAACTCCCTTCGGACCGGCGGACCGGGAGCCGCAGGACCAGCACCACGACCGCCGCGCCCAGCCCGACGGCGCCCACGACCAGTCCTGCCTCGGTCCAGGCGGAGGCGGGTTCTGCCGGCACGGCCGCGGCGGCGGCCGCGGGCAGCGTCGTCGCTCCCGGCCGCGCGGGGGCCCGCGAGGTCTCGAGCGAGCCCACCGGTTCGACCCTCGAGGCTGACCGGAATCCCCAGTCGAGCAGCGAGCGTGCCTCCTCGTAGACGGCGGCCCCGCCGCCCGCCTGCGGGTTCATCACCGTCACGACGAGGGTGCGCCCGCCCCGGCGCGCCGCCGCGACGAGCGTGCTGCCCGCCTTGCTGGTGTAGCCGTTCTTGATGCCGATCAGCCCTCGGTACGGCTTCACACCACGGGTGCCGCTCAGCAGCCGGTTGGTGTTGCGGATGGCGTACGACCAGCCTCCGCCGCCCGGGAATCTGGCCTCGACCGTGGCGCAGTACCGGGCGAAGTCGGGGTTGCGCAGCCCCACCCGGCCGAAGATCGCCAGGTCGAACGCCGACGACACCTGGCCCGGCGTGTCGTAGCCGTCCGGCGACAGCACGCGCGTGTCGTGGGCGCCCAGGGAGCGGGCCTCGGCCTGCATCCGCCGGGCCGTGGCCCGCCAGCCGCCGTTCAGTTCGGCCAGGACGTGCACGGCGTCGTTGCCGGAGTTGAGGAAGACACCGCGCCAGAGGTCCGCGACCCGGTAGGTACGGCCCTCCGCGACCCCGACGAGGCTGCTGCCGGCACCGACGCCCCGGAGTTCCTCCGCACGGACCGTGTGACGGACGCGCCCCGGCAGCGCGGGCAGCACCGTGAGGGCGAACAGGGTCTTCAGGGTGCTGGCCGGGGGCAGCCTGCGATGCGCGTTGTGGGCGGCGAGCACCTTGCCGCTGCGGGCGTCGGCCACCAGCCACGACAGGGCGGAGACCTCCGGCAGACGGAGCGCCCCGGCTCGCGGGCGGACATGGGTACCGGGGCGGTGCAGCAGCGAGGGGTGCGAGGCCGCAGCCCTCGGCCCGGCCGGCGCACTGGGCTCCGCCCTGCCGGAGACGTCCGCCGCAGCGGGCACCACCGCCAGGAGCCCCACCGCACAGAGCACACCGGCCGATACGGCCATCCGGAAAGAGAATCCGAGGATCATATGATTAACGTAGAAACGGATGTGCTCTGCACGGCGACGACCGGGCCGAACAGCGTCCGCGAGCACCCGGATGCCACACCGGTGGCGTCCTGACAGGGGGTGGGCGGGCTCCGTCAGCCCGAGGGCAGGGTCGGCTGGACGCGCCGCAGGAACGTCGCGTTGTCCGGTGTCTCGCGCATCCGCTCCAGGAGGGTCTCCAGAGCGCCCTGGCCGTCCCGGTTCTGCAGCACGCGCCGCAGGCCGTGCATGGCCGCCAACTCGGCCGGGGGCAGCAGGAGTTCCTCACGGCGGGTGCCGGAGGGGGTGATGTCGACGGCCGGGAACACACGACGGGACGCCGGCTCGCGGCTCAGGCGCAGCTCCATGTTGCCGGTGCTCTTCAGCTCCTCGAAGTAGAAGTCGTCGGCCCGGGAGCCGGTCTCCACCAGGGCGGTGGCGAGGATCGTGAGGGAGCCGCCCTCCTCGGCGGCCCGGGCGGCGCCGAAGAACCGCTTGGGGCCGGTCAGCGCGGACGCGTCGACGCCCCCGGTGAGGATGCGGCCACCGGACGCGGCCGCGTTGTTGTGCGCCCGGCACAGCCGGGTCAGCGAGTCGAGGAGGACGACGACGTCCTCACCGGCCTCGACGAGCCGCTTGGCCCGTTCGATCACGAGGTCGGCGAGCGCGATGTGCTGCTTGGCACTGCGGTCGAAGGTCGAGGCGTACACCTCGCCCCGCACACAGCGCTGCATGTCGGTGACCTCCTCGGGCCGCTCGTCGAGCAGCAGCATCATCAGCCGGCTCTCGGGATGGTTGCCGGAGACGGCGGCCGCGAGCTGCTGCAGGAGGACGGTCTTGCCGGTCTTGGGCGGGGCCACCAGGAGCCCGCGCTGGCCCCTGCCGACCGGCGCGACCAGGTCGACGACCCGTCCGGCCAGTCCGGCGGCCGGGTGCTCCAGCCGCAGCCGCTCGTGCGGATGCAGCGGTGTCAGGTCCCGGAAGTGACGCCGGCCGCGCAGCTCCCCGGGATCGCGGCCGTCGACCCGTACGACCTCGGTCAGGCCGCGCCGGTCGCCGCGCACGCCCTCGACGACGTCGCCCTTGCGCAGGCCGTACCGGCGGATCAGCGCGGGGGAGACCGGAGGGTCGGCCGGTGTGGGCAGGTAGTCCTCGCCGCGCAGATGCCCCTTTCCGGCCGCGTCGATGTCGAGGACGCCGGTCGCGGTCTGGGCGGTCTGGGCCCGGGGCTGCTGCTGGACGGGGGGGTTTTCCAGTGTGGTGGTCATGGCGGTGTGTCCTTTCACGGACGGAAGGCATGGGACGTGCGAAGGGAAAGGGGAGAGAGCCGCGAAGGGAGGGCCTTGGGCACGCCTCCGGGCGGCGGAACAGCACAGCACCGGCTGCGACGAAGAACGTCCTGCTCAGCGAGGTGGTGCTGGAAAGTGAAGAAAGAAAGAGAAGAAATGAACTGGCACCGGCGCCCGAAACCCGGGCGTGCACGAGTGCTGTTCGCACTCTACCACCGGACGCGATGCCGGGGGAGTGAAATGTGCCTCAGCCGCTTCAGCGGCCGGCCAGCAGCCCGTACAGCAGGGGGATCCGCGGCTCGGGCAGCCGCCACCAGCCGGACTCCGTACGGACCATCTGCGGCCAGCGCGGCCAGGGAAGTTCGTCGCCTTCCCGCAGCCGTCGCACGGTGAGTCCCGCCCCGGTCAACGCGTTGACGACCTCGCCCATTCCGTGCATCCACTCGTAACTGTCCGTGGCGCCCTCGACGGCCGGGCCGTCCGTGTAGGTGCGGGTCGCGTCCCGGCGCACCGGACCGCCGCCGCTCAGGTAGTCATGGCGCAGCAGCAGCTCGGGGCCTTCGCCCGGAGCGGGCTTCGGGCCGAGGGAGTTGAGCAGGGGATGGAACTCGACGACGTACAACCGGCCGCCCGGCCGCAGGAGCCGGCCGACGATCTCCGCCCATCGGTCCAGGTCGGGCAGATAGCACAGGGCGCCCTTGCCGGTGTACACGACGTCGAACTGCCGCCCGTCCAGGGCCTCGACGGCGTCGTACACGTTCGCCTGTACGTACGTCACGTCCGCGCCGGCCTTCGCGGCGATGCCGGACGCGGCCGCCACCGACGCCTCCGAGAAATCGAGGCCGACCGCACGGGCTCCGCGCCGGGCCAAGGCGATCGTCTCCGTGCCGAGGTGACACTGCAGGTGCAGCACGTCACGCCCGGCCAGCTCGCCGAGGTCCTCCCACTCGAAGGGGGCGAACCAGCGCTCGGGGTCGAGGTCCTGGTCGAGACCGTAGAACCGGCTGGCGAGATGGACGGGCGTGCGGGCGTCCCAGTTGGCCTGGTTGGCCCGCATCAGCGCGTCGTGCTCGGCAGACGTCATGGGGCCATCCAACCAGACGAGTTGCTCACACCGAGCGTGCTCGCGCCTCCTCGGCGATCCGCTCGAACTGTGCGCCCATGGCCGCCGCGAGGGCCTGCGCCCCCGACAACGGGCGCACCATCACGGTGAATTCGTCGATCAGGCCGTCCTCGTCGACGTGGATGAAGTCGCAGCCGCTGATCTCCCGGTCGCCCACCCGCGCCGTGAAGACGAGGGCGTGGTCGCCGCCGTCCGCGTCGTTGATCTCTCGTACGTAGCGGAAGTCCTCGAAGACGCCGGAGACGGCGCGCAGGATCGCCGCCGTGATCGCCTTCCCGGCGTACGGCTTGAACACGACCGGGCTGGTGAACACGACGTCCGGCGCCAGGAGCGCCTCGGCGGCGTCGAGGTCGTCTGCCTCGATGGCCTCGCGGAATGCACGCATCGAACCTGCCTTAGTAAATTAGTTGAGTAGGTGCGGATGAGATTAGTCAACTGCTGCTACCGTGTCCACATGTCTCTGAAGCACGCCGTTCTGGCCGCCCTGCTGGAAGGGGAGGCCTCGGGCTACGAGCTCTCCAAGGTGTTCGACGTGTCGCTCGCGAACTTCTGGGCATCGACGCCGCAGCAGCTCTACCGGGAACTGGAGCGCCTCGCGCAGGACGGGCAGATCGAGGCCAGGGTCGTACGCCAGGAACGGCGGCCCGACAAGCGGATGTTCACGCTCACCGAGGCGGGCCGTGCGGATCTGCGCACGTTCGCCGCCACACCGCCCCGGCGGCCGACCGCCATCCGGGACGAACTCCTCATCAAGATCCAGGCCATGGACGGCGCGGACCCCGAGGCCACGCGCGCGCTGGTCGAGGAGCGCGAGACGTGGGCCCGCGGCAAGCTCGCCCGCTACCGGCGCGTCCGTGAGCGCCTGCTGGCCGGCCGCAGCGAGGAGGAGTACCTGCGGGAGACCGACCGCGTAGGCCCGTACCTCACCCTGATGGGAGGCATCGGCCTCGAGGAGGAGAACCTCCGCTGGTGCGAACGCGTACTCACGGTCCTGAAGCAGCGAGCTCCCCTAGGCTGAGCCGATGTTCAGCCCCGAAGGTCCCACGCTGCGCGAGCTCGCCGTCCAGGCGCTGTCGTCCGTCGAGCGCGGCTACGACCTCCTCGCGCCGAAGTTCGACCACACGCCCTTCCGGACACCCGACGCGGTCCTCGCCGCCGTCGGGTCGGCACTCCGGAGCATGGGACCTTTCGGCACCGGCCTCGACCTGTGCTGCGGCACCGGCGCGGGCGTCGGTGTGCTGGCGGGGGTGTGCCGGGAGCGGGTCACCGGCGTGGACTTCAGCGCGGGCATGCTCGACATCGCTCGGGAGCAGGTCAGGCCCGCGGGGCCGCCGGTCTCCTGGGTCAGGGCGGACGCCCGCGCCCTGCCCTTCGCGCCCGCCTTCGACCTGGTGGTCAGCTTCGGGGCCTTCGGACACTTCCTGCCCCGTGAACTTCCCGCCCTGTTCGCACAGGTCCGCTCGGTCCTGCGGCCGGGCGGCTGCTTCGCGTTTCCGCTGGTCGCGCCGCCCCGCCCGGGCTCGCTCGGCTACTGGATGCTGCTCGGCTTCGACACGGTGATGCGGGTGCGCAACGCACTGTGGAGGCCTCCGTTCGTCATGTACTACCGCGCGTTCCGCTTCGGGGACGTACAGCGCGAGCTGGCACGCGCCGGCTTCCGGGTGGACCTCCACGCCCTGCCGGAGTTCGGACCGCGAGGGGACGGCAGCCCCCGGGTACGGCTCGTCGTGGCCCGGGTGCCGGGCTGGTCGGCCCGGCCCGGCAGGGTGAACTCGTAGACCAGCGCGTCCTGTTGGGCGTCCACGACGAGGTCCGTGCTCTCCAGCGGACGCGCGTACTGTGCGCGTCGGCGGTGCCGTCGGCACGGTCGCGGATGGGGGCACCGCCCACGCCGTTCAGGCAGCAGGGGAGGGCCAGCTCCTCCACCTCCGCCGGTGCCACGGCCGAGAACGACGTCACGGCGGTCCGCAGTCCGAGCCCGTCGGCGGTGGCGTACCGGTAGTTGTGGACGAGGGTGGGCCGGCCCGGGGCCAGCGCCAGGGCCTCGGCGTGGCCCGGCGGGGGCGGCCCCCGGGTGACGGTGGCGCGGGCGACCGTGCCCGGAGCGGCGGCCGCCGCGCCGACGGGGAAGGCGAGCGAAGCCGGGGTCTCCACCGGCAGGCCGGGCAGGGTGGCGTGGCTGCCGCGCCGGTCGGTGGCGACCAGACCCTCACGGCGCAGCAGCTCCAGCGCCTGCCGTACGGTCTCCCGGCTGACCCCGAAGTGCCCGGCCGGCCGCCGCTCGCCCGGCAGCCGTTCACCGGGCGGGATGCGGCCGCCGCGCACTTCGCCGAGCAACTGCGTCGCGATCCGCCGGTACAAGGGCTCTTCCTCGGCCGGCGGGTGGTCGTGCGGGGTGGTGCGGGCCATGCCGCGCCTCCTGGTGGTGACGTGCGGTAGTGGTACGGGCTCGGTGCGCCACCAGATCCAGCATTGGTCTAAACCAGACGGGATGGGTGGTCGGGCGGTTCGGTCGAAACCGGACCGCCCGAGCCCGCCGTCACAGCGCGCTGTACAGGGCGTCGACCAGTGCCGTCTTCCGTGGGTCGTCCGCGATGTGAGGCCCCATACGGTTCATCACATACCCCAGGGACACCTCCGCCTCCGGGTCGGCGAGCCCGCACGAGCCGCCGAAGCCGTCGTGACCGAAAGCGCGCGGGTTGGGTCCGTAGGAGCCGTTGGCCCCGCTGAGCCACAGCCCGAGCCCCACTTCGGTCTCGTTCTCGAACCCGGCGCCGAGCACCAGGTCCCGGCAACTGCCCTGCCCCTCGCGCACCCGCTCGGCCGCCTCGGGGGACAGGACGCGGTGGTCTCCGTACGACCCGCGCCCCGCGAAGACGCCGTAGAGCGCGGCGACCGCGAGCGCGGTGCCGTGCCCGTTCGCCGCGGGAATCTCGGCGGCCCGCCACCCGGGCGTGCCCGCCCCGGCGGGGGACACCGGCGGGTTCGTCAGCGCCGCGATCGCCGCCGGTGCCAACTGGGCGAAAACAGCGGCCTGTTCACTGCTCGCCGCCGCCGGGGGCTGGACCAGCTCGGCCACCCGGCCGAAGTCCTTCTCCGGCAGTCCGATGCGGAAGTCGATCCCGAGCGGCGCGGTCACCTCCCGCTCCAGGAAGGCCCCGGGGCGCAGCCCCGAGACCCGCCGTACGACCTCGCCGACCAGATGGCCGTAGGTCAGCGCGTGATAGCCGGACCGGGTTCCCGGTTCCCACCAGGGCTGCGTCGCCGCGAGCCGCTGCGTGGTCAGCTCCCAGTCGCAGAGCTGCTCCAGCGAGTGCGGTTCGCGCAGCCCCGCGAGACCGGCGCGGTGGGACAGCAGGTGCCGTACGAGGACCTTCTCCTTGCCCGCCGCCGCGAACTCGGGCCAGTACTCGGCGACCGGCGCGTCGAGGTCCAGCAGCCCCCGGTCGGCGAGGATGTGCGCGCACAGCGCCACCGGGCCCTTGGTCGTGGACCACACGTTGACCAGCGTGTCCCGCTCCCACGGCCGGGAGCGCTCCGCGTCGGCCCAGCCGCCCCACAGCTCCACCACCGTCGCGCCGCCGACGGTGACGGCCACCGCGGCGCCCAGCTCGCCCCGCTCCCTGAAGTTCTCCTCGAACGCCCTGCGTACCGCCGCGAACCGCGCGTCGCAGTGTCCGCGCACCTGTGTCTCGTTCTCGGACATGAGCCCCTCCGCCGACCGTCTCGGGGCCGGGCCGCCGAGGAGCGGCCCGGCCGCGAAGAACGTACCGACTGGTCGGGACAGTGTGGAAGCCCGTCGGCGGTGAACGGCCGGATCAGATGTACGAGCGCATCCAGCGCAGCTTGGCCGCCTCCTGGAAGGGGCCGCCGCCCTCGTGGTCGTTGAAGTCGTACACCTCGATCTCCTTGTCCTCGTGGCTCCAGGCGTTGAAGACCGCGAAGACCGTCGAGGGCGGGCAGGTCTGGTCCTCCAGGGCCGCCGAGAAGAGCGCGGGGGCCCGGCCGCGGGCGGCGAAGTGGACGGCGTCGAAGTAGGAGAGCGTGCGCAGGGCGTCCGCGGCGCGACCGCGGTGCGTCTTGAGGTACAGGCCGATCTCCCGGTACGGGTGCCGGTCGGTGAGCGTCGCCGCGCGCGGGTAGTCGCACAGGAACGGCACGTCCGGCGCGATGGCCGCCAGGTCGGGGACCAGGCCGCCCACCGCGATCGTGATGCCGCCGCCCTGGCTCGCGCCGACGGCCACCGTGCGCGTGGCGTCGGTGAGGGGGTGCGAACGGGCCGCCTCCACGGCACGCACGGCGTCCGTGAACACCCGGCGGTAGTAGTAGTTCTCCGGCGCGTCGATACCGCGCGTCATGAAGCCCGGGAAGGCCGGCGCGCCGCCCACCGGGTCCGCCGTGCCACCGCCCGCGCCCCAGGCGCTGCCCTGCCCGCGGGTGTCCATCACGAAGTGCGCCCGGCCCGAGGACGCCCACAGCAGGTGCTCGTGCGGCAGTCCGCGGCCTCCGCCGTAGCCGATGAACTCCACGACCAGCGGCAGCGGTCCGTCCGCCCCGGCCGGCAGCGTCAGCCAGCCCTTGACCGGATGACCACCGAAGCCGGCGAACGTCACGTCGAACACCTGCACGGTGGCCAGGCCCGTGTCGACCGGTTCGAAGCGGGCGTCCAGATCGTGCTGACGCGCCTCCTGGAGCGTCTTGGACCAGAACGCGTCGAAGTCCTCGGGCTCGGGGGACGCGCTGCGGTACTCGCGGAGTTCATCGAGAGGAAGGTCGAACAGGGCCATGCAGGACCGCCTTGGGTGAGGAACAGCTGCGGAGACAGAGCGGATGATCACACTACGGGGGCGGTCGGAGGACTCGCCAGGCATTTTGTCCTGGGCCGCTGCCGGGGCGGTGTCCGTCATCCGCCGCACAGCGGGTGCGTCACGCGCGGCGGTGCGTCCACTCCGGCTCCGTACGGGCCCACGCCCGGTCCCACTCGGCCAGCCTGCGGCGCAGCGCCACCCGGCGCACGGCCAAGTGGCCGAGAAGCACCACGAGCACCGCACCGCCCGCGGCACACGTGCCGATGGTGAGGGTGTGCTGCCAGACCGCGGTGCCGTCCACCGGCGGAGGCACGTTCCGCCCCCGGGAGTCGAACCAGACGTCCACGACCTCGCCCTGCCGAGTGCCCGCCGCGACCGGTGCCGTCGCGGTGCGCGTCCTCTCGCCCGGCTCCGTCCAGCGCACGGTCGCGCGGAACGCGTGCTGCCCGCCGGACTGCGCCGACGGCAGCGAGTCGCCCTTCCCGCCGACCACCTCGGCACGGACGCGATGCCGCTCGGCGCGCTGTTCCACCGAGACCGCCGTCGCCTCGTCATGGGCCCACCAGGCCGCCGCCGCTCCCGCCAGAGGCGCGCCCACGAGCATCAGGACGGCGACCACCAGCGCCGTCCACGCCTCGACGACATCGGACCGGCGCCGCAGCGGACTGCTCCGCCAACGCCAGCCGCGCACCCGGGTTCGCATGTCGACCTCCTCGCCGTCACCGCGGCCGGAGGGCCGGGCCGGCCGTGCGGTGGCGGTGCCGCTCCCTCCGCGTCATGCCACACGTGCGAGTGCCCACACGGATCGGGTACCCCCTCCGACGCGTATCGATCGCTCGTCGTGGCTCCGACCCCGGCGGCGTCGTCGCGTGCGCGGGGAGTCACCGTGCGGTCCTGTGCCGAAGCCCTTCGGCTGGGTGCCCGGACCGACCCGGGCGAAACGCCGGGGGAGAGGGCGCCGTCGAGGTCAGCGGGCCTTCGAGATCAGCCGAAACGCTCGATCCGGATGCGGTCCACGGGCTGACCGGCCGTCACGAGCAGCCGGGAGGCGTGCTCGGCGAAGGAGTTGGAGCCGCACACATAGGCCTCCCACCCACCGGACGGCTGCTCGGCCAGGAGCGGCGCCACATGTGCCGCGGCCATACGTCCCACGGGCACACCCGCCGGTGCGCCGCGGGTGAAGACGGGCGTCGTCTCCGCACCGAACTCCCGGGCGTAGACGAGCTCCTCGGGGCTGCGCGCGGACACCACCAGCCGCAGCGGCACGGTCAGGTTCCGCGCCCGGTGGTGCCGGACCATGGACATCAGCGGTACGACACCGGAGCCGGCGCCGATCAGCAGCGCGGGCCGGTCGCCGGGCCAGGCGAAGAAGCCGCTCACCGGGCCCCGTACCTCGACCCGGTCGCCGGGCCGGGCGACGGTGTGGAACCAGCCCGAGACCTCGCCGCCGTCGACGTGATCCAGGGTCAGCTCGATGTGCCCGGAATCGTCCGGGGCGGACGCTATCGAGTAGTGGCGCTGGGCCGCATAGCCGTCCTCGGCGGTCAGCCGCACCATCAGGTGCTGGCCGGGCAGGTGCCCCGGCCAGCCGGGCACGGCGAACCGGAAGGTGGCGGCACGAGCGGTCTCGTGGCGGATCTCGGTCAGCGTGGCGGTCTGCCACACGGAGGCGGCCTGCTCGCTCACGGCGATGCGCCCGGGCACGGCGAAGCGCGTGGGAGGCACGAAGGTCTCAGTCACCGGAGTACCTCTGCTCCTCCCAGGGGTTGCCCCGCTCGTGATAGCCGTTCTGCTCCCAGAAACCCGGCTCCTCGTGGTCGAGGATCCGCAGGCCGGCGATCCACTTGGCGCTCTTCCAGAAGTACAGGTGCGGCACCAGCAGTCGCGCCGGGCCGCCGTGCTCGGGGGCGAGCGGCCTGCCGTCGTACTCCCAGGCGATCCAGGCACGCCCGCCGGTGAGGTCGGCGAGCGGGAGGTTCGTGGTGTAGCCGGTGTGCGAGTAGGCGACGGCATGGGTCGCCGACCCATGGGGCCGGACCTCATCGAGGAAGGCGTCCAGGGACACGCCCGAGAACCGCACCCCGAACTTCGACCAGCTCGTCACGCAGTGGATGGCGCCCTCGTACGCCGCCGGCGGCAGCCGGTGCGCCTCGTCCCAGCCCCAGGTGCGGGGCTCCTCCACCAGGCCGTCGACGCGGAACGTCCAGTCGGCGGGTGCCAGGTCGGGAGTGACCTCGGCGGACAGGACGGGCCAGTCGTCGCCGGCGTCGTACTGGCCGGGCGGCAGACCGGGGTCGTCGACGCGCGGTCGCCCGGTGAAGCCTCTGGTGATGTGCATGGGGTGGCTGCCTCCGGACCGGGCCGACGGTGCCCCGCCGGGCCGGGGTGATCAGTGATTGCGTATTCAACGGTACGTGCAGTGCGCCTCAGTCGTGCGGAGCGGGCCCGGAGCCCGCGTTGTAGCGCACGAGGTAGCCGGCGAACAGCGAAAGATCCTCGGCCGGCCAGTCCGCCAGCCGCTCCCGGAAGGCGGTCCGGCGGCTTTCGGTGACCTGGGCCAGGATGCGCCGGCCGGCCTCCGTCAGATGCAGCACCAGAACGCGCTGGTCCTCCGCGTCGGGTCGGCGTTCGATGAGACCGGCGCGTTCCAGGGCGGCCACCTGGCGGCTGACGGTGGACTTGTCCAGGGCGTAGTGGGCGGCCAGGTCGGTGGCGCGGCAGCCGCCGCTCTCCTCCAGATGCCCGAGCAGCGTGTACGACACCAGCGACAGCTCGGGGTGCATCCGCCCCGCCGCGGCACGGGCACGGCGGGCGAAGACCGTCATCTCCCGCTGGATGGTCTCCACGGCGTCGGCTGCGTTCACCTGGCCTCCTTCACGGCGCTGCCGCTCTTCGCTGCTGCTCGCCATCCATGGTTGCATAACCCAACCATTGTCCATGGGCGGCCGGTCCCGGTCCCGTACCGGGCGGCCGGTCCGTCGGGTAGTGTTGCCGTCCGGCTGTGGACCATCCCGGCCGTCGGAAGACGAGGAGGTGAGACCCATTACCGCTGTGTCAGCTCGGGTGCTCACTCCTCGATGTCGCGCGGATCGCCGCCTGTAGACGACCGCCGGAGCGCCCTTCGGCTCTCGAAAGGCTCTTGGCTTCCATGCCGTCTGTGTCTTCTGTTCCGCCCTCCATGCCGTTGTCCCGTGCCTCCATGGCCGACGCCCTGCGCACCGCGGGGTGCGTCTTCGCCGAGGACGAGGCGGAGTTGATCCTCGCCACCGCGCGCACCCCGGCCGAAGCGGCCGCCATGGTCGAGCGCCGCGTCGAGGGTCTGCCCCTCGAACTCGTCGTCGGCTGGGCCGGCTTCCGGGGCCTGCGCGTCACCGTCGCCCCCGGCGTCTTCGTGCCGCGCCGCCGCACCGAGTTCCTGGTGGAACAGGCCCTCGCCCAGGCGCCCGGCTCCACCGTCGTCGTGGACCTGTGCTGCGGCTCGGGCGCCGTCGGTGCGGCGCTGGCCGCCGGGCTGGGCCGGGTCGAACTGCACGCCGCCGACATCGATCCCGTCGCCGTGGGCTGCGCTCGCGGCAATGTCGCCGGCGTCGGTGGTCACGTCCACCAGGGCGACCTGTTCGAGGCGCTGCCCGGTGAGCTGCTCGGCCGCGTCGACATCCTCGCGGCCAACGTGCCGTACGTGCCCAGCGGCGAGATAGGCCTGCTGCCCCTCGAGGCCCGTGACCACGAGCCGCTGGTCGCGCTCGACGGTGGCACGGACGGCCTCGACGTCCTGCGCCGGGTCGCGGCCGAGGCCCCCCGCTGGCTCGCCCCGGGCGGCTGCGTCCTGGTGGAGACCAGCCGGCACCAGGCACCGACCGCCGTCGCCGCTTTCGAACGCAACGGCCTGACGACCCGCCTGGCCGTCTCGCAGGAGCTGTACGCGCATGTGGTGATCGGGGTCAGGCAGTAGGTGCCGATCGGTCCGGGGCCGTCGCCCGTGCGATGAGCAGGGCCACGTCGTCGAAGTTGTCCGGCTCGTGGAGTGTGCGTAGGAGCAGGTCGCAGACCTCCTCCAGGGGGCGGTCGGGGCCCTCGAGCAGGGACAGGAGGGTGTCGAGGCGTTCGTCGAGCGGGTCGCGGCGGGTCTCGACGAGGCCGTCGGTGTAGAAGACCAGACGATCGCCCGGCTCGAGGTCGACCGTGGTCGTCGAGAAGGGCACGCCGCCCACGCCGAGGGGCACCCCGGTCGGCAGATCGAGCAGCTCCGGAGGGCGGCCGGCCCGGACGCGTACCGGCGGCAGATGCCCGGCGTTGGCGATCCGGCACTGTCGCAGATGCGGGTCGTGGACGGCGTAGACACAGGTGGCGATGGCCTGCTCAAGCCCCTCGGTGATCTTGTCGAGGTGCTCCAGGAGCCGGGCCGGGTCGAGGTCGAGGGAGGCCAGCGTGTTGGTCGCCGTACGCAGCCGGCCCATGGTCGCCGCCGCGGGGATGCCGCTGCCCATCACGTCGCCCACGACGAGCGCGGTCGTGCCGCCGTCCAGCGGGATGACGTCGAACCAGTCGCCGCCGACCTCGCTCGTGGCCCCGGCCGGCTGGTAGCGGGAGGCGACCTCGAGTCCGCCCGTCACGGGGGGATGGCTGGGCAGCAGGCTGCGCTGCAGGGTGAGCGCGGTGTCCCGGGCGCTCTGGTACCAGCGGGCGTTGTCGATCTGCACGGCCGCCCGGGCGGCCAGCTCGCGCGCCAGCAGCAGGTCGTCCTCGGCGAACGGCAGCGGATTGCGGGTGCGCTTGAGATCCAGGGCACCCAGCACCTCACCGCGCGCGATCAGCGGCACCGCCAGATAGGAGTGCACCCCGGCCCGGCCCAGCAGCTTCGCCGCCTCCGGGGAACGGGCGATACGCGGCAGATCCTCGTCCGTGACCCGCGGCAGCATCACGGGACGGGCCGTGCGCACGCACTCGGTGACGAGCCGGTCGGGCGCGTACCGGGCCACCTGGCCCGGAGGGTCGGCCGCCTCCAGGGCCTCGACCGAGTCGTACCCCTGGACCGCCAGCGCGCGGATCACGGCCGACTCGGCGGGGCCGAGGCTGGTGCGCCGCCCCTGCACCACCGCGTCCAGCAGATCGACGGCCGCGATGTCGGCGAGTTCCGGCACGGCCACGTCGGCGAGCTCGCGGGCCGTGCGGTCCAGGTCCAGCGAGGTGCCGATCCGGCCGGAGGCGTCCGCGATCAGGGCCAGCCGCCGTCGCGCGGCCTCGGCCTCGATGCCCGCCCGGTACTGCTCGGTGACATCGACGATCGAGACGGCCACGCCCAGCACGGTCCCGAAGGCGTTCTCCAGCCGGTACAGCGAGATCGACCAGGCGTGGTCCTGGTCCGGGTCGGCCGGGGTGCGGCCGATCGTGGACTGGTCGACGACCGGCCTGCCGGTGTCCAGGACCCGGCGCGCCGCGGCCTCCAGGGCCTCGACGTCCATCTGGGGCACCACCTCGTGGACCGTGCGGCCCAGGTGCTCCTGGGCCGGTACACCGTTGATCTCCTCCAGTGCCGCGTTGACCGAGACGTACCGCAGTTCGGCGTCCAGCACGGCCAGCCCGATCGGGGACTGCTCGATCATCCGCGTCGACAGCGCCACCTCCCGCTCCAGCCGGTGCACGGTCGACTGGTCGGCGCACAGACCGAGCGCGTAGACGTCGCCCTCGTCGTCCAGCAGCCGCATGTTGCGGAACTCCACGAGCCGTGTGCTGCCGTCCTTGTGCCGGATGGGGAAGGCCCCCGCCCAGCTCTGCCCGGTGCCCATGACGTCCGCGAACAGTTTGACCACGAGGTCCACGTGCTGCTCGTGGACCATGATCCGGGCGGCGTACTCCCCGAGCGCCTCCCGCGCCTCGTACCCGAACAGTTCCTCGGCCTGAGGGCTCCACAGCACGATGCGGCCCTCGGAGTCGAGGACCACCGAGGCCACGCGCAGGACGTCGAGCAGCCCGCTCGGTCGCGCCG
Source organism: Streptomyces sp. NPDC056948 (assembly GCF_042674225.1). Lineage (NCBI taxonomy): Bacteria > Bacillati > Actinomycetota > Actinomycetes > Kitasatosporales > Streptomycetaceae > Streptomyces > Streptomyces sp. NPDC056948. The sequence goes on along the minus strand of NZ_JBHUQX010000055.1, from coordinate 6,245 downwards.
ACCCGCGCGGGGGCTCGTCGCCCTCGGCCACGGGAGACCCGGCTGCACTCATCCCACGCCCCGCCTTCGCCGATCCTCGCGGCACGCCGTCATGGTGCCGACAACCCCATGTTCTACCGCGCGGAGCCGTTTTCTCGAGGCCCCTTCCGTCACCTTCCACCATCTCCCAACACGGCGCGTACCGCCCCGCAAAACCGGTCGCCACAACAGGAGCGCTGCCGGTAGTGCTCGTCGGTAGGTGGTGCTTTGCTGGGGTAGGGGCGGATACGGCAGCGTGGCCAGAAGAGGAGCGTCACGATGGACCTTGAGCGACCGCACCCCCACTCCGTCTCGGTGGAGATCAGCGGATGCAGCAAGCACGACGCCCGAATCGTGTTCGACACGTTGTGCGCCTGCTTCGAGTCGGACCGGTGCGCCGACGACGTGCCCGAGGAACTGCACGAGACCCGTCCGACCGTGTGGCTCGGCACCTTCGACGTCGCCGACACGCACGAGGGCGCGCGGCCGGCCCGGCTGTCGTCCTCCGTCGACGCCGACCTGCACGGCGGGTACTGGGCGATCGAACAGTTCCGCATGAGGCTGGACTCCCTGTTCGTCGTGCAGGACCTGACCACGGTCCCCGGCGACCAGGAGAAGGAACTGCACGTGCGCCTCGAGAGCCGGTGATCCCCTGGTCGTAGCCCTACTGTGCCCTCCATCACCTTGTGCAACTAGTTGCATAAACTGCCGGTAGTCCTCTAGAACTACGGGGACGACACCGCGCACGGAGGGCCCGATGAGCCGTTACCCGCACCTGCTGACCCCCCTCGACCTGGGCTTCACGACCCTGCCCAACCGGGTCCTCATGGGCTCCATGCACGTCGGCCTGGAGGAGGCCGAAGGCGGCTTCGAGCGCATGGCCGCCTTCTACGCCGCCCGCGCCCGCGGGGGAGTGGGCCTGATCGTCACCGGCGGCATCGCCCCCAACGACGAGGGGCGTCCGTACGAGGGCGGAGCGAAGCTCACCACCGAGGCGGAGGCCGAGCAGCACCGGGTCATCACCGACGCCGTGCACCACGCGGGCGGGCGGATTGCGATGCAGATCCTGCACTTCGGCCGGTACGCCTACCACCAGGATCTGGTCGCGCCCAGCCCGATCCAGGCGCCGATCAGCCCCTTCCCGCCCCGTGAGCTCAGCGACGCCGACATCGAGCGGACCATCGACGACTACGTCCGCGCCGCCCGCCTGGCCCGTCAGGCCGGCTACGACGGCGTGGAGATCATGGGCTCCGAGGGCTACCTCATCAACGAGTTCATCGCCCGGCACACCAACCAGCGCACCGACCGCTGGGGCGGCTCGTACGAGAACCGCACGCGTTTCCCGCTCGAGATCGTGCGGCGGGTGCGCGAGGCGGTCGGCGAGGACTTCATCGTCGTCTACCGGCTGTCCATGCTCGACCTCGTCCCGGGCGGCTCGACGCTCGACGAGGTGATCACCCTCGCCAAGGCCGTCGAGTCCGCCGGGGCGACGATCATCAACACCGGCATCGGCTGGCACGAGGCCCGCATCCCCACCATCGCGACCTCCGTGCCGCGCGGCGCGTACACCTGGGTGACCAAGCGGCTCATGGGCGAGGTGTCCGTCCCGCTCGTCACCACCAACCGCATCAACACCCCCGAACTCGCCGAGGAACTGCTCGCCGAGGGCGCGGCCGACATGGTGTCGATGGCCCGCCCGATGCTCGCCGACCCGGACTTCGTCACCAAGGCCGCGGCCGGCCGGCCCGAGGCGATCAACACCTGCATCGGCTGCAACCAGGCCTGCCTCGACCACACCTTCAGCGGCCTGATCACCTCCTGCCTGGTCAACCCGCGCGCCTGCCACGAGACGGAACTCGTGCTCTCCCCGACCCGGCTGCGCAAGCGCGTCGCGGTCGTCGGGGCCGGACCGGCCGGCCTCGCCTGCGCCGTCTCGGCGGCCGAGCGCGGCCACGACGTCACCCTCTTCGACGCCGCGAGCGAGATCGGCGGGCAGCTCAACGTCGCCCGCAAGGTCCCCGGCAAGCAGGAGTTCGACGAGACGCTCCGCTACTTCCGCACCCAGCTCGACTGGCACGGCGTCGACGTACGGCTGAACACGCCCGTCACGGTCGCGGACCTCGACGGCTACGACGAGGTCGTCGTCGCCACCGGCGTCAGCCCGCGCACCCCCGACATCCCCGGCGTCGACCACCCGAGCGTTCTCGGCTACCTCGACGTCCTGCGCGACGGCGCCCCCGTCGGCGACCGGGTCGCGATCCTCGGCGCGGGCGGCATCGGCTTCGACGTCGCCGAGTACCTCACGGACGGCGGCGACAAGGCCCACGAGAACCCGGCGACGTACTTCCGCCAGTGGGGCGTCGACCTCGACTACCGCGGCCCCGGCGGCCTCGCCGCGCCCGAGCGGCCCGCCCCGCCGCGCACCGTCCATCTGCTCCAGCGCAAGACGTCCAAGGTCGGCGCCGGACTCGGCAAGACCACCGGCTGGATCCACCGCGCCGAACTCAAGCACCGCGGCGTCACCATGGTCCCGGGCGTCAGCTACGACCGGATCGACGACGCCGGACTGCATGTCACGGTCGACGGCGCGAGCACGGTGCTGGAGGTCGACACGATCGTGCTGTGCACGGGCCAGGAGCCGCGCCGCGGTCTGTACGAGGAACTGGTCGCAGCCGGGCGCAGCACGCACCTCATCGGCGGCGCCGACGTGGCCGCGGAACTGGACGCCAAGCGCGCCATCAAGCAGGGCACCGAGCTGGCGGCGGCGCTGTAGAGGGCCTGCCGCCCGTCCCTAGGATGACTGGTATGTCACTCCCGCACGCGATCCTCACCGCCCTGCTCGAGAAGCCGTCGTCGGGCCTGGAGCTGACCCGCCGGTTCGACCGGTCGATCGGCTACTTCTGGTCCGCGACGCACCAGCAGATCTATCGCGAGCTGGGAAAACTGGAGGCCGACGGCCTGATCCGGGCCCTGCCCTCGGAGCAGCCGGCGCGCGGGCAGAAGAAGAGCTACGAGGTCCTGCAGGCGGGCCGCGCCGAACTGGCCCGCTGGACGGCCGCCTCCCAGGACCCCAAGCCGCACCGCGACACGCTGCTGCTGCGGTTGAGGGCGGCGGCCGTGGTCGGCACGGCGGGCCTGGAGGACGATCTGCGACGCCATCTGCGGCTGCACGAGCGGCAGCTCGCGGAGTACCGGAAGATCGAGCAGCGCGACTTCCCGCCCGGCCGGGACGGCACCGAGGACCGGCTGCGGCATCTGGTGCTGCGGGCCGGCATCGACCTGGAGACCTTCTGGACCCAGTGGCTCAGTAGCGCCGTGGCGGAATTCGCCGAACTCCCGGACGGCGAGCCGATCGGCCCGGCCTGACCGGGGTGTGACGGTGGCCCGCCCGACCGGAGCGCTTCGGGAGGGCGGGCCGCCGTCCGTACCGGGTCAGAACCGGTACGGCTTGTTGCGGCGGCGCAGGTACCAGGCCGTCCCGAGCAGGCCGGTGCCGACCAGCGCGCCGCCCGCGACCAGCGTGACGGTTCCGTAGTCCGTAGCGGTTCCGCCGGTACCGCCCATGACACCGCGGGACGGCGAGGCCGACGGGGACGGGGATCTCGTGGGGGAGGGGGTCGGGGAGACGACGACGGACTGGGTGCCCGCGGTCGTGCCGTCCGAGCAGATGACGATGACGGTGTAGGTCCCCGCGCTGACGCTCGACCAGGCGGCGGACTGGCTGGTGGACGTCCCCGACAGGGTCACCTGGCGCCCTTGGGCGAAGCTGCCCTGGCTGCTGGTGAGCAGCGAGGCGGTGCCCCAGCTGCCGTTGATCTGGGTGCACGCGCTGGTCGTGACCGACACCGTGGAACCCGTGGTGCTCACGGAGATGCCCGGGCCCGCCGCAGCGGGAATCGCGGCCAGGGCGAGGGGCAGAGCGGCGGCTGCCACGGTCAGGCCGGAGCGGAGAACTGGCGATGAGTTGCGCATGTGGACTGCCCTCCGGCGGCACGGTTGGCGGTACATCCCTAGCGCCGCCGAGGGTCGGGAAACGCCCGTGCTGCCTCAGGGGTCAGCCAAAGCTCCCCGGGCCCGTGCCGCACGCCGGGTTCCCCCGTGCAGGTGACGGCGCCCACGGCCGGCCGACGCGGGCACGACATCGCCGAAGGCCCGGTGTCACCGCCCTGGCCTCCGCATCAGCGCCGCGCGCCCGTGGTCACCGTCCGCTCGGCCGAGAAGCCTCCCCAGGTGCCGTCCGGCAGCATCGCCCGGATACGGACGCGGTGCGTGACACCGGCGACCTGCCCCACGTAGAAACCGTGCGTCGCCCGGTCGCGCGGGGCGCTCCCGCCGTACACGAGGGACGTGGCCGGACGGCCGTCGAGCTGGATCTGGTACTCGGTGATCTCGCCGTCCAGCCGGGGCGGCACCCAGCTCAGGTCGACGTGGTACGCCCCGTCCTCGCGGTGGCTCGTCGCCCGGAAGCCGGTGGGGGCCGTGGCGCGGCCGTCGTCCGTGCCCGGGGTGGTGAGACGGACGGTGGGGCTTGCGGGGGAGACGTTGCCGGCCGCGTCCCTGGCCCGGACGGTGAACGCGTAGGACGTGCCGGGCCGCAGCCCCGTGACCACGGTGGCCGTCTGGCCCCCGCTCACGCTGTGGATCTTCGCGGCTCCCTGGTGGATGTCGTACGACACCACGTCCCGGTCGTCCGTCGAGGCGGACCAGGAGAGCTGGACCGCCCGGCTTCCGGCCGCCCGTCCGCCGGGCGCCGTGGGACGGGTCGGCGCCGAGTGGTCGTCCGCCACGGCAGCGGGTGTCCGCGCCCGGACCTGGCGGCTGGGCGGCCCGAGCCGCCCGTCGGCGTCCCGCGCCCGTACGGTGAAGACGTACGGCGTGGACGGCCGGAGCCTGGTGACGTCCACCATGTGCTTCGAACCCGGCACTTCCCTGACCTTCGTGGTGCCCCGATACACCTCGTAGACGTCGGCCCGCACGGTCACGTTCCACATGACGTGCACGCTCGTCGCGCTGCCCGCCTCCGCGGTGACGCCCGTCGGCGCCCCGGGCACACCACCGACGTCCTCTTCCTCCGCTCCGGCCCAGCCGCAGGCGGCGACCAGCGCGAGGACCCCGCAGAGCGCGACGCGCCGGAGGAGAAGGGCGGGAGCGGAAAACGGGACGTGAACGCGTCGCACGACACTGCCTCCCGGGACGGCACTCGGGAATGGTCCGGACCAATATGGCGCGACTGACGCGATCACATCAAGAGGGCGGTGGTGGAGGGGTGACAAGGTGTGCCACGGCGGTCGCGCTTCACCCCCGCCCTTCGTGACCACTCGGGAGGGTTACGTATGCTGAAGTTCCTCACAGCCGAACTCCTGGCGGACACCAGTGAGTTCGGGCCAGTCGCGCGGACCGCTGTCGTCGCAGATCCCGTGCCGGCGCGGGTGGCCGGGCGGCCCGAGTCCCACACGGACTCAGGCCCCCGGCCCCTGTCGGTGGTTGGGGGAGTGCGCCGTCCGGCCCTCCGTGGGTGACCGGATCAACAGCCCGGGGGAACAGATGGGCCTGAGTGCCCGTCAGGTTCCCTCAGGAGAGGCTCACCCATCGTGCGTGTCCAGTCGCTCACACTGGCCGCGGCCAGCGCCGCCCTGCTCGTCCCGACGACACCGCTCGCCATGCCGGCCCAGCCGCGCACCCGGCCGGTGGTGTGGCGCGAGGACCCCGTCAGCGCCGCCGACCTGCTGGCCGGGGCACGGGACTGCACTCCCGTCTCCCGCGGCCGGTACCGCAAGGACTACGGCGCCTCCGCGAAGGTCCCGGTCTGCGGTACCCGCGACGCCGTCTTCTGGAAGGCGGACATGGACATCGACTGCGACGGCCGCCCCGGACCGCGCTGCAACCGCCGCACCGACCCGTACTTCGCCGCCAGCACGGCCTACTCCCAGTCCGACGGCCGCCCCTTGAGCGCCGAACGCCTCCCCTTCATCGTCGTGCCCGCCCCGAGCCGCATCTGGGACTACCGGGACCACGGTGTGGGCGGCGGTTCGGTCGTGGCCGTCGTGTACCGCGACCAGGTGCAGTACGCGGTCGTCGGCGACACGGGCCCGCAGGGCGTCATCGGAGAGGCCTCCTACGCGACGGCCGAGGCCCTCGGCATCCGCCCCCACCCACTCCGGGGCGGCACAGCCTCGGGCGTCACCTACATCGTCTTCAAGAACACCCGGGTGTCGCCCATCGAGGAC
>NZ_JBHUQX010000054.1:0-31098 GCF_042674225.1 Streptomyces sp. NPDC056948 | reverse complement strand
CGCCTCGGCGGCGCCCGTGGCCGCCGCGGCGGTCAAGGCCCCGGAGCCGGGCTGCGCGAAGCTCGGCGCGTCCGGCCAGTGGTGGGCCGACATCCACAACGTGTGCGGGCACACCATCTCCGCCAGCGTGGAAGTCGACGGCTTCGACCCCTCCTGTATCCAGATCGGCCCCGGCGGGGTCGGGAGGATCGGTCTGGACGTGGGCGACGAGCCGTACTACGCGTACGAGTGCTGACCGGGGCCGTGCCCTGACCAGGCACAGCCCCTGAACGTGGCCGGGGACGGGGGCGCGGCCGGCGCGCTCCGCGTGTCCCGTCCCCGGCCTTTTCCGCAGCGGTCAGCTTCCGTGGAAGCGCGGTGTGCGCTTCTCCAGGAACGCCGCCATCCCCTCCTTCTGGTCGTCGGTCGCGAACAGGGCGTGGAACACCCGCCGTTCGAAGCGGATGCCGTCCCTGAGGCCGGTCTCCAGGGCCCGGTCGACGCACTCGCGGGCCGCCCTGACCGCCGTACGGCCGTAAGAGGCGACGGCCGCGGCCGCTCGCAGCGCCTCGGCGAACGCTTGGTCGTCGGGGACCACGCGGGAGACCAAGCCGCAGCGCTCGGCCTCCCGGGCGTCCATCGTGCGGCCGGTGAGCACCAGGTCCATGGCCTTGGCCCGGCCCGCCAGGCGGGTCAGCCGCTGGGTGCCGCCGATGCCGGGTATCACGCCCAGCTTGATCTCCGGCTGGCCGAACAGGGCCGACTCGCCCGCGATGACCAGGTCGCACATCATGGCCAGCTCACAACCGCCGCCGAGCGCGTAACCGCTCACGGCGGCGATCTTCGGGGTGCGCAGGTCCGCGAACTCCTCCCAGGCCGCGAACCAGTCCTCGGACAGCATGTCGACGGCCGACTTTCCCGCCATCTCCTTGATGTCCGCGCCGGCCGCGAAGACCTTCTCCGAGCCGCTGACGACGACGCAGCCCACGTCCGGGTCGTCGTCCAACGGGGCGAGAACCCCGAGGAGTTCGGCGAGCAGCTCCGAACTGAGCGCGTTGAGGGCGTGCGGGCGGTGCAGGCGGACGGTCACCACACGGCCGTCCCGCTCGACCTTCAGATTGTTCATCTTCCGTCTCCTTCAGCAGGGTTACGCAGCGGGGTCACGAGTCCCAGATCGCGCCGTACGCCGGAATGCCGCGCCGTTCCAGGCCGTGCACCACCTGCCAGGTGAGCCGCTTGTTGGAGATGCAGATGACGGCCTCCGCCCCGAAGTCGCGGTAGGCGTCGTGGGCGAGGCGCACCATGTCGGGCTTGCCGTGCCGGGAGGTGTCCCAGACCAGGGCGTGCGGCTGGACGGCGAGGATCTCGTCGACGAGGGCGTCGCCGTAGGTGGCCCGGGGATCGCGGGTCGCCCAGACCAGGCGGGAGGGCACCTCGGCGGCGAGCAGATGGGGCAGGCAGGGGCCGATGCCGCTGCCGGTCGCCACGTACACCACCTTTCTGAACAGGACCTCGATGTTGGCGACTCCGGCCGTGGTGATGCCCTTGACCCACACCCGCTCGGGCAGGTCGTCGATGAACGAGCCGGTCCAGTCACCGGCGCGGGAGATGGTGAGCCGGAAGCCGGAGCGGCCGGGGGCGGGGACGTTGGCGAAGGAGTGCCACTCCTTGAGCGGGCTGCGGCTGATCGCCGTCGAGGAGCCGGCGAAGGGCGTCTCGCCGTAGTCGAAGCGGGCCAGGGCCACATGCGGCGAGGGGCGTTCGGTGCGGATGTCCACCTTGCGCAGCCGCAGCCAGGGCAGGGCCACGCTGAACGTGACGACGGCGAGGACCACGAGCGGGACCGGGCCCTGGCCGGAGAGCAGGGTGTGGGTCCAGAAGAGGGCGAGGGCGCTCCAGCCGCCGAAGCGGTGGATCTTCTCGAAGTGGTCGTGGTGGCGGGAGCGGAAGGGCGGCAGGGCGGTGGCGATGATGAGCGCGAGGAGCGCCAGGAGGGCCCAGCCGACGGCCATGAGGGGGCCGTTCGGTGTGGTGATCGTCAGCGCCAGGAACCAGGCCGTGCCCGCCAGTGCCCCGCCCACGTGCAGTCCGCCGAAGTGGTACACCTTGCCGAGCGCCCAGCGGACCTTCAGCGGCCAGTGCGTGGGGGCCGAAGTCGCCAGCCGGAAGAAGAGGTTGACGACGTGCTGCTGGCGTACGACGACGGCGAGGGCGAGGTTGGCGAGGGCGGCGTGCCCGGGGGTGGGGGCGGCCAGGGGCCAGGCGGCCCACAGGAACGCCGCGTTGGCCAGCAGGACCAGGGCCGCCAGGCGGTTGTAGTGCATCAGGCGGGGGTGTTTGAGCAGGCGGCGGGGTGCGGGCAGGAGCGGCGGGAGTTCGCCCGTGTCCTGGTGTGTGCGGGGCGGGGACGTGGTCATCGGGCCACCGCCAGGCGCTCCTCGATCATGCGCAGCAGGGCCTGTTTGTCGACCTTGCCGCGGTCGGTCTCGGGGAGGTAGGCGAGCGGCAGGACCTGTTCGGGGACGCAGTAGTACGGCAGGGCGTCCGCGACCGCGCGGCGGGCCGCGTCCGGGTCGGTGTCCGCCGGGCAGACGAAGGACACCAGGGTGCGGGCGTCGCGTTTCAGGGTGACGGCGCGGGTGCAGCCGGCGGCCTCCAGCACGGAGGAGACGGAGTCCAGCTCGACGCGGAAGCCGCGCACCTTGACCTGGTCGTCGGTGCGGCCCAGGTGTTCGAGCCGGCCGTCGAGGGTCCAGCGGCCGAGATCGCGGGTGCGGAACATGCGGCGGCCGCCGCCGAGGAACGGGTCGGGGGCGTAGCGCTCGGCGTTGAGCGCGTCGTTGCCGAGGTAGCCCGCGGAGACGCAGTCGCCGCCCGCCCACATCTCGCCGGTCTCGCCGAAGGGCAGGGGTCGGCGGTCGGCGTCGAGGACGTAGACCGTGTTGTTGGGGGTGGGGCGGCCGATGGTGAGCAGCGGGGCGTGCGGGTCGTGGCGGCTCATCGTGTTGACGATCGTGGTCTCGGTCGGGCCGCAGCAGTTGTAAAAGGCGGTCTGCCGGGCCCAGCGGTCGGCCAGCGGGCGCGGGCAGGGCTCCCCCGCCACGGCGACCGTGCGCACGCGTGGGCAGGCGGCGGGGTCGAGGCCGGACAGCACGGTCGGCGTCGCGATGATCACGTCCGCCGTGCGGGCCGCCGCGGCGATGTCCTTGCCGCGGATGACGAGGGTGCCGCCGTGGGTGAGGCAGCCGAGGATCTCCCAGGCGGCCATGTCGAAGGCGATGCTGAGGAGCTGGGCGACCCGGTCGCCGGGGCGGATGCCGAGGCCGCCCGGTTCGGTGAGCAGGAGGTTGGCGACGTTGCGGTGGGTGACCTTCACGCCGTTGGGGCGGCCGGTGGTGCCGGAGGTGAACAGGACGTAGCAGCCGTCGTCGCCGGTGACCCGGGGGCGTGGGGCCGGGGCGTGGGGCCGGGGCTCGTCGAGCGGGATCGGCAGGTCGTCGAGCGGGAGCAGCAGATGGCCGGCCGGCAGCGGCACGCGGTGGGCGTGTTCGGCGAGGGTGAGGACGACCCGGGTGCGGGCGGTGCGGATGACGTGGGTGAGCTGGGCCGGGGGTGCGAGGCCGATGTCCTGGGGGACGTAGGCGGCGCCGGCTTTCAGGATGCCGAGCAGGCCGACGAGCATCGGGATCGAGCGGCGGACGAACAGGCCGACGTGGTCGCCGGGTCGGACGCCCTCGCGGATCAGGCGGGCGGCGAGGGCGTCGGCGTACCGGTCGAGCTCGCCGTAGGTGAGGCGCGCGCCCTGGTGTTCGGCGGCCACGGCGTGCGGGGTGGCGGCGGCGTGCCGGGCGACGGCGTGGTGCAGGAGCGGGTCGGGGACGGGGACGGTCGGGCCCCGGCCGTACTGCCGGAAGAGGTGCTGGTCGTGCGGGTTCAAGTGGCGCAGAGGCATGATCGGGTGGCCTCCTGGCTGTTTCGAGTGTCGGATTGCCACAGGCGGCGGAGCCGCAGGTGGATGCAGCCGTGAGTGGCGGGCATGCCCGGGTGTCGAACGCCGTGCGGAGTCGTGCGAGCGCTGCGCGTAGCGAGAGCGTAGTGCGGCTGCTTCAACTCTCAACGAGGGCGGATCGGACAAGAAAGGAACGCAATGAGCCACATGTGGCGTTTTTCGTCCCACGGGCAACGTCCGTACCGGTCGGCGACGACCTGAAGGCGGGCAGGCGTGTGCCTCGGACGGGCGGGCCTGTGTGCCTCACGCGGGCCGGGCGGCGGCGGGGAGGTCCCCGTCCCGGCCGCGTAACAGGGAGCCGTGCCGCGCGTAACACGGCCGAAGCACGCTGAACGGTATGCAGAACACCGCCACGCCCACGCACTGCCCGTACTGCGCCCTGCAGTGCGGGATGAACCTGACGCCCGCGCCGGACGGGACCGTCGAGGTGAGCGAGCGCGCGGACTTCCCGGTGAACCGGGGCGCGCTGTGCGGCAAGGGCCGTACGGCACCCGCGGTGCTGGCCTCCGGCGTCCGTCTGACCTCACCGTTGGTGCGTTCCGGGGGCGAGCTGGTGCCCGCCTCCTGGGACGAGGCGCTGGACCGGATCGCCACGGGGCTGCGCCGGACGCGCGCGGGGCACGGGCCGGACGCGGTCGGGGTGTTCGGCGGGGGCGGTCTGACGAACGAGAAGGCGTACACGCTCGGCAAGTTCGCGCGGGTCGTGCTCGGCACGTCCCAGATCGACTACAACGGCCGTTTCTGCATGTCGTCGGCGGCTGCCGCCGGCATCAAGGCGTTCGGGCTCGACCGGGGGCTGCCGTTCCCGCTGGAGGACATCCCGAAGACCGGCTGCGTGATCCTCGTCGGGTCGAATCTCGCGGAGACCATGCCGCCGTCGCTCCGCTTCTTCAACGAGCTGCGGGAGAACGGCGGCACGCTGATCGTGATCGACCCGCGCCGCACGAAGACCGCCGAGCAGGCGGATCTGCACCTGGCGCCCCGGCCGGGCACGGACCTGGCGCTGGCGCTGGGACTGCTGCACCTGGTGATCGCCGAGGGGCGGGTGGACGCGGAGTACGTCCAGGAGCGCACGGTGGGCTGGGAGGACGCGCGGGCCGCGGCGATGGCGCACTGGCCGGAGTACGTGGAGCGGATCACGGGGGTGTCCGTTCCCCAACTGCGGGAGACCGTGCGGATGTTCTGCGAGCCGGAGTCGGCGATGGTGCTCACCGCGCGCGGGCCCGAGCAGCAGTCCAAGGGCACGGACACGGTGGGCGCGTGGATCAACCTGTGCCTGGCGACCGGCCGGGCCGGCCGTCCGCTGTCCGGATACGGCTGTCTGACCGGGCAGGGCAACGGGCAGGGCGGACGCGAACACGGGCAGAAGGCCGACCAGTTGCCGGGCTATCGCAAGCTCGACGATCCGGCGGCGCGGCGGCATGTCGCCGAGGTGTGGGGAGTGGACCCGGAGTCGCTGCCGGGCCCGGGGCGCAGTGCGTACGAGCTGCTGGACGCGCTGGGCACGGACATCAAATCCCTGCTGCTGATGGCGTCCAACCCGGTGGTGTCGGCGCCGCGTGCCGCGCACATCGAGGAGCGCATCAGGTCGCTGGACTTCCTGGCCGTGTGTGACGTGGTGCTGTCGGAGACGGCGGAGCTCGCCGACGTGGTCCTGCCGGTCACGCAGTGGGCGGAGGAGACGGGCACGACGACGAACCTCGAGGGCAGGGTCCTGCTGCGCCGCCAAGCGATCACCCCGCCCGAGGGCATCCGCAGCGACCTGGAGGTCCTCCACGAACTGGCCGCCCGCCTGGGCGTGGAGAAGGGCTTCCCGACCGACCCCGAGGAGGTCTTCGAGGAACTCCGCCGCGCGAGCGCGGGCGGCCCGGCGGACTACTCGGGGATCACGTACCGCAGGATCGTGGAGGAGGACGGGGTGTTCTGGCCTTGTCCGGGTTCCGCGGAGGCGGCGGAGCGGCCCGCCGCGGGTGACACCACGGCCATGGCGCACCCCGGCACCCCCCGCCTCTTCCTCGACCGTTTCGCCACCCCCGACGGACGAGCCCGGTTCGTGCCCGTCTCGCATCGGGCGGCCGCCGAGGAACCGGACGACGAGTACCCCGTGCTGCTGACCACCGGGCGGGTCGTGGCGCAGTATCAGTCCGGGGCGCAGACGCGGCGCGTGGCGGAGCTGAACGCCGCGGCGCCCGGGCCGTTCGTGGAGTTGCATCCGCGGCTGGCGGCGCGGCTCGGGGCGGCCGAGGGGGATCCGGTCGCCGTCGTGTCGCGGCGGGGCCGGGCCGTGGCGCCCGCGAGGATCACGACCGCCATCCGGCCCGACACCGTGTTCATGCCCTTCCACTGGCCGGGCGAGGGCCGCGCCAACACCCTCACCAACCCCGCGCTCGACCCGACCTCCCGAATGCCGGAGTTCAAGGCGTGTGCGGTGCGGTTGGAGGCCGTGCGGGGCTGAGTGGCCGGGGCTAGCGCCGGGCCAGGGCCAGGGCCTCGCCGAGGTCGGGGATGTCGTCCCGGCTGCGGAGCGCTGTCGCCGCCGTCAGGTGGCCGAGGCGCAGCCTGGACGGCTCGTCGAGATCCTCCAGGACCCCGGACAGATACCCGGCGGCGAAGGCGTCGCCCGCGCCGACCGGTTCGACGACCTCGACGGCGAGGGCGGGCGCGAAGGTGCTCTCACCCGCCGCGTACGACGTGGCGCCGTGCTCCGCGTCCTTGACGACGACGAGCGGCGCCGGGGCGAGCAGGCTCGCGATGGCGTCGGGGTGGGCCGTGCCCCACAGGGCCTCGGCCTCGTCGCGCCCGACGAACACGAGGTCCGCGGCCCGGGCCAGGTCCCGCAGCACCGGTGCCGCCTCGGCGTTCCGCCCGCTCCACAGGGCGGGGCGGTGGTTGACGTCGAAGGAGACGAGCGGCCGACGCCCCGCGCCATCCCACGGGGTGCGGCGTACGACGATCTCCTCCAGAAGGCGGGCGCAACTGGCGGACAGCGCCGCGGTGATGCCCGACACGTGCACGATCCGCGGCCTCCGCAACTCGGGCGCGCCGGCCAGTTCCGGTCCCATGTGGGCGGCGGCCGATCCGCTCCGGTAGTACAGGGGCCGGGTGGCGTCCGGGCCGGGGTCCTTGAAGTACACGCCGGTCGGATGCGCCGGGTCGACGGCGACGGCGCCCACCTCGACGCCCCGGGACGCGAGTTCGGCACGGATGCGCCGCCCGAACGCGTCGTCGCCCACCCGGCTCAGCCAGGCCGCGCGATGCCCGAGCGCGGCCAGTCCGCAGGCCACGTTGGACTCGGCGCCGCCGACCGAGAGGCGGAGCGCGGACTGGTCGGCGAGCGGCCGGTCGTCCGGCGGGCTGAGCACGGCCATGGTCTCGCCGAGACACACGACGTCCGCCGGCGGGTGCTCGGGGGAGACGGCGGTCGGGTGGGGCACGGAGTTCTCCTACGGGAACGGTGGGACTACGGACGTGCTGTCAGAGGACGACCGGCGCTCCCCCGCCGAGCCGCAGCATCACCTTGCTGCTCGCGCTCGCCGGGTCCGCCGCGACCGTGAGGGCCTGCTCGGCCTGTTCCAGGGGGAAGCGGTGGGTGATGACCGGTGAGATGTCCAGGCCGTCGCGCAGGGCGCTCAGGGCGTCGTCGATCTCGTCGACGAAACGGTAGGAGCCGATCCAGGTGATCTCCCGGGTGACCAGGTCGCCCAGGACGGCGGGCTCGGCCGTGCCCGGCAGGTTCCCGACCTGTACGACGGTGCCGCCCCGGGCCGTGGCCCGAAGGACCGCCCCCAGCGCGGCCGGTGCGCCGGACGCCTCGAAGACGACGTCGACGTCGTGCGGCAGTTCCTCGCCCCGGGAGACGTCGACCGTCGCGTCGGCGCCCATACGCCGGGCCACGGCGAGCGACGCGGAGGACAGGTCGGCGGCGCACACCGTTTCGGCGCCGTGGTGCTTCGCGGCCGCGACGACCAGCGAGCCGATCGGACCGGCCCCGTTGACCAGGACCGTACGGCCTCGCAGCGCCGGAACCCGGCCCACGGCGTGCAGGGCGACCGCCAGCGGCTCCGCGAGGGCCCCCGACTCGGTGTCCACGCCCTCGGGCAGCGGCCGGACCTGGGCCGCACGGACCGTACGGAACTCGCTGAACCCGCCGTCGGTGTGCGGAGTGAGGGCCGCCGAGCCGAAGTAGCGGACCCGCTCGTGGAGGTTGGTGCGCCCGGCGAGCCGCTCGGGGGGCTCGCCGACGAGCTGGGCCGGGTGGACGGTGACAGGCTGTCCCTCCGACAGGCCGGTCACCCCGGAGCCCAGCGCCGCGACCCGGCCGGCGAACTCGTGGCCGAGGACCAGCGGGTGGGCGAGGGCGGCGGTGCCGGAGGCGCCCTTCTTCCAGTACGCGACGTCGGAGCCGCAGATACCGCCCCACTCCAGGGCGATCAGCACCTCGTCCCGCGCGGGCTCGGGCCGGGGCCGCTCGTCGATCCTGACGTCACCCGCGCCGTGCACGACGACGGCCTTCATAGCGGTCACAGGGGTCATGCGGCGTCCTCCAGCCGGACCAGGTCGCGTCCGCGCGTCTCGGGCGAGAGCAGTGCGCTGACGAGGGTGATGAGGGAGTAGACGACGAGCATCGCCGCGATGGGCCACCAGCTTCCGGTGGCGGCGGTGAGGCTCGCCGCGAGGACCGGCCCGATCGCGGTGGCGAGGACGCCGCCGATCTCCTTGGACAGCGCGAGCTGGGTGAACCGGGTGCGGGATCCGAAGAGTTCGGCCATGGTCACGCTCTCCAGCGCGAACAGTCCGAGGACGCCGATGTTCAGGCCAAGGACCATGCCGAGCATCAGGGCGGGCGTGCTGCCCGAGGTGATCAGCATCATGAGCGGGAAGGCGGTGAGGGCCGTCAGCGAGGTGAGGGCCAGATACATCCGGCGGCGTCCGAAGCGGTCGCCGAGCATGCCGATGGCCGGCACCGTGAGGAAGCCCAGCAGCGACCCGTACACGATGGCGTCGGTGGGTACGGAGCGCTCGGCCGCGAGTTCGGTGGCGATGTAGCCGACGAGGAACGTCTGGATCAGCCCGGAGTTGCCGGCCTGCCCGAAGCGCAGCCCGAGCGCCAGGAAGAACGCCTTGCCCTTGCGCTGCTTCAGGCCCGCCTCCAGCAGCCCGGCCTCGTCGTCCGCCCCCTTCGTGACGGCCGTCTCCACCTCGCGCCGGCTCATCGCGACGCCGTCCACGACGTCGGGCCGCTCCTCGAAGACCGGGCTCTCCTTGAGGTTGCGCCGCAGCCACACCGCGAACAGCAGCAGCCCGAAGCTCAGCAGGAAGGGCAGCCGCCAGCCCCAGGACAGCAACTGGTCCTCGCTGAGCACGGCGAGGAGCACCGCCCACAGCCCGGAGGCGGCCAGCGTCCCCGAGTTGGTGCCCAGCGACACCAGCGAGGCGACCAGACCGCGCCGTTTCGTCGGGGCGTACTCGGCGAGCATCACCGTCGCGCCCGCGATCTCCGCGCCCGCGCCGAAGCCCTGGGCGAGGCGCAGGACGACGAGCAGGACGGGCGCCAGGATACCGATGGTCGCGTAGGTGGGCAGGACGCCGATGAGGGTGGTCGAGGCGCCCATCAGCAGGATGGTGATCGTCAGGACCTTCTTGCGGCCGAGCCGGTCACCCATTCTCCCGAAGTAGACCGCGCCGGCGAGCCGGGCGACATAGCCGACGCCGTAGGTGGCCATCGCGGCGATGAGGCCGATGGCGGGGCTGACGTCCGGGAAGAAGATCTTGTTGAAGACGATCGCGGCCGCCAGCGAGTACAGCTGGAAGTCCATGAACTCCATGGCCGTGCCCAGCCAGCCGGACACGGCGGCCTTGGTCAGGTCACGGGTGGTGCGTCGCACGCCGTCGGCCTGCTCGGCCGTGGTCGTGGTGTCCTTCATCGTGAACTCCGTTGTTCCGGGGACGGGTGAGGTGGACGGGGCTCAGATGTCCACGTGTCCGGCACGCAGCGCCGGGAGCCGCCCTACGACGACGGTGACGAGCTCGGAGTCGCCGGCGAGGTCGGACGCGCCGACGGCCGTGAGCAGCGCGCGGACGACGGCCGTGTCGTCCGCTCCGGTGCGCCAGCAGGCGGTGAGGGCGTCCCGCGCGGGGTCCGGGATGTCGTGGTCCCGGGTGAGGTGCACCCAGCCCGCGAGGGCGAGTTCGAGGACCGGGGTGGCCGTACCGCGCTCGCGCAGGAGGCGCAGGGCCGGCAGCCAGCGTTCGGTGATCTTGAGCGAGCCGTCCGAGGCGATCTGCCGCAGCAGGTGACGCATGGCCGGGTTGCGGAAGCGGGCGACCAGGTCGTCGGCGTACCGGCGGGGGTCCGGGCCGCCGTCCGGCAGCGTGGGCGCGACCTCGGCGCACAGGGACCTGACGAGCCGCTCGCCCCAGCCGTCGGCCATCGCGTCGGCGACGGTGGTGCGGCCCGCGGCGATCCCGAGGAAGGCGAGGGCCGAGTGCGAGCCGTTGAGCAGCCGCAGTTTGGTGAGCTGGTAGGGGGCGACATCGGGCACGAGGAGGGCGCCGTCCAGCTCCCACGGCGGACGCGGGGCCGTGAAGCGGTCCTCGAGGACCCACTGCCGATACGGTTCGCCGCTCACGGGCAGGGCGTCGTGGACGCCCAGCGCGGTGGCCGTCGCCGTGAGGTCTCCCGGGGCGGTGGCGGGGACGATCCGGTCCACCACGGTGGCGGGGAAGGCCACCTGCCGGTCGAGCAGTTCCAGGGTCTGATCCCGGTCGCGCCCGCCCGCGGCGCGCACGGCGTCCTGGACCGCGGTCCGCAGCACGGCGCCGTTGTCCGCCATGTTGTCGCAGGACACGACGCTGATCGGGGCGGCACCGGAGCGCATCCGCGCGGCCAGCCCGGCGGCGAGGCGCCCGACGACCGTGTCCGGGCCGGCGGCCCGGTAGCCCTTCTCCGTGATCGTCAGCGTCACCACCGTCACCTCGGGGTCGGTGAGCAGGGCGTCGACGGCCGCCCCGTCCCGCCCGAGCGCGTACGCGCCGGTGAGCGCGCCGACGACCCGGGGGACGCCGCCCTCGTCACGGCGCTCGGTCACCGAGTACAGGCAGTCCTGGGCGCGCAGGGCGTCGACGGTCGCCGCCGACCGGGGAGCGACGGCGGCGATGCCCCAGGGCTCGCCGGAGTGCGCGACGGCGTTCTCGGTGTAGAGGGCCTGGTGGGCCCGGTGGAAGGCGCCGATGCCGAAGTGGACGACGCGGGTGCGCAGTCCGGCGGGGTCGACGCGGGGGCGCGAGGCGGGCGGGAGCGCGCCGAGCGCGGCGCGGTTCAGCCGCTGTATGCCGCTCACCAGTCGTGCACCGAGCCGTCGAGACGGCGGGCGACCGGGAGATAGCGCCGCTGGTAGGGGAAGCGTTCGGCGGCCTTCTCGTCGTACTCGACCCCGAGGCCCGGCTCGTCCGAGGGGTGCAGCATGCCGTCGGCGAAGGTGACGCCCGTGCGGAACACCTCGGCGGCCTCGTCGGGGTGGCCCATGTGCTCCTGGATGCCGAAGTTCGGCACGGCGAGGTCGAGGTGCACGGCCGCGGCCATGCTGACCGGGGAGAGGTCGGTGGCGCCGTGCGAGCCGGTGCGTACGTGGTAGAGCGCGGCGAGGTCGAAGATCCGGCGGAGGTGGGTGATGCCGCCCGCGTGGACCACGGTGGTGCGCACGTAGTCGATGAGCTGCTCGGTGATGAGGTGCTGGACGTCCCAGATGGAGTTGAACACCTCGCCGACGGCGATCGGTGTCGTGGTGTGCTGCCGTATGAGCCGGAACGCCTCCTGGTTCTCGGCGGGCGTCGGGTCCTCCATCCAGAACAGCCGGCAGGCCTCGACGCTCTTGCCGAAGCGGGCCGCCTCGATCGGCGTCAGCCGGTGGTGCACGTCGTGCAGGAGGTGGAAGCCGAAGCCGAAGCGCTCCCGTACGGCCTCCAGGTACGTCGGGGCGAAGCCGAGGTAGGCCTCGGTGTCCCAGGGCTGCTCGTCGGGCAGATCGGTCGCGGCCGGTTCGTAGACCTTGCCCTTGCGGACGCCGTAGGTGCCGCCGACGTCCGGGACCGCCGCCTGGGCGCGCACGGCCTTGTAGCCGAGCTCCAGATAGCGCTCGACGTCGTCGAGGAGGGAGGGCACGTCGGTGCCGCTGGCGTGCGAGTAGACCAGAACGCCGTCCCGGGACCGGCCGCCGAGCAGCTCGTACACGGGGAGTCCGGCGGTCTTGCCCTTGATGTCCCACAGGGCCGTGTCGACGGCGGCGATGGCCGTCATGGTGACCGGGCCGCGCCGCCAGTAGGCGCCCTTGTAGAGGTACTGCCAGGTGTCCTCGATGCGCGCCGGGTCGCGGCCGATCAGCAGCGGGGCGAGGTGATCGCGCAGATAGCTCGCCACGGCCAGCTCGCGCCCGTTGAGCGTGGCGTCGCCGAGGCCGGTCACCCCGTCCGAGGTGGTGATGCGCAGGGTGACGAACGTGCGGCCCGGGGAGGCGACGAAGACCTCGACGCGCTCGATGGTGCTCACTGAGGGCTCTCCTTCCCTGTCGTGCAGTACTTGTATACAAGCACCTGTCGCACAGGGGAGCAATACCCTCGCTTCGATACGTAGGATGTGCACATGGCCCAGACGAACCGGCGGACCAGCCGGCGCTCCATCTACCTGAAACTGCGTCAGATGGTGCTGACCCTCGAACTCCCCCCGGGCGCCGCTCTGTCGGAGAACGAGCTGGCCGCGTCCCTGGGCGTGAGCCGCACGCCGGTACGGGAGAGCCTGATCCTGCTGGCCCAGGACGGGCTGGTGCAGATCTTCCCCAAGATCGGGTCGTTCGTGTCCCGGGTGGACCCGGCGCAGGTCGCGGACGCGCAGTTCCTGCGGGAGGCCGTCGAACTGGCCTCACTGGACGCCCTGCCGTCCGAGCTGGACGCCTCGGTCGTGGCGGAACTACGGGACAACCTCGGACGTCAGCAGCGCACGCGGCTGAGCCTGGAGGAGTTCTTCGAACTGGACGAGGCCTTCCACCACGGCCTGATGCGGCTGGGCGGCCACGGCAACGTGTGGACCACGGTCGCCGCGGCCAAGGGCCACCTGGACCGGGCCCGCCGGCTGGGCCTGCACGAGAACGTCTCCCCCGCGGTCTTCGCCGACCAGCACCAGGAGATCTTCGACGCGGTCGTCGGCGGCGACCTCGCACTGGCCCGCACGGCCATGCGTACACACCTGCGCGCCGTCTTCAGCGACATCGAGCGCATCCGGGCCCACTCACCCGAGCTCTTCGCGACCGGCTCCTCGTCCGTGCCGGTGCGGCGCAACGTGGTGGTCTGGGAGTAGCGGAGCAGAACGCTCCGGCACAGGCCTCGGTGGTGTCCGCACCCGAACCGCGGACACCACCGAGTGTCGTGAGGGGGCCGCTCAGCCCACGTCGACGGCGCTCCAGGCGGCGCCCACGGCCTTCTGCTCCGTGCTGCCGCTGCCGTAGAGGTCCTTCGCCGCGTTCAGGGTCGCCTTGCGGGCAGCCGCGTAGTTCGTCGAGGACGTCATGTAGACCGTCAGGGCGCGGTACCAGATCTTGCCCAGCTTGGCCTTGCCGATGCCCTTGACCGTGGCGCCGTCGCAGGTCGGCGAGGAGTGGCTGACGCCGTTGATCGTCTTGGCGCCGCTGCCCTCCGCGAGCAGGTACGCGAAGTGGTTGCCGACGCCCGAGGAGTAGTGCACGTCGAGGTCGGCGACCTTGTCGCTCCAGCAGTCGGCGGACTTGCCGTCCTTCGACGGCTTGTCCATGCGGCGCAGGGACTCCCGGCCGAGCCCGGAGCGGACGACCTTCTCGCCGATGAGCCAGTCACCGGGGTCCTTGGAGTTGTTCGCGTGGAACTCCACCAGCGTGCCGAAGATGTCCGACGTGGCCTCGTTCAGTCCGCCGGACTCGCCCGAGTACGTCAGCGCCGCCGTCTTCGAGGTGACACCGTGGGACATCTCGTGCCCGGCCACGTCCAGCGACACCAGCGGACCGAGCTGCTTGCCGTCGCCGTCGCCGTACGTCATGCAGAAGCAGTTGTCGTCCCAGAAGGCGTTGTTGTAGTTCTTGCCGTAGTGGACGCGGTTGAACGAGCCCTTGCCGTCGCCGGCTATGCCCTTCCGGTTGTGGACGTTCTTGTAGTAGTCCCAGGTGACGTCCGTGCCGTACTGCGCGTCCACCGCCACCGTGGCGCGGCCGGAGGTCGCGCCCGTGCCCCAGTGGTTGTCCGCGTCGGTGAAGAGCGTCGCGGGGGCGCGGGTCAGGCAGACCGTGAGCAGGCACTTGTCCGTCTGGTTCTCCGCGTCGCCCGTGTAAGTGCCGCCGCGCGTGGCGTCCTTCAGCCGGTACGACGACCCGGACTTCGTCGTCTCCAGCGGAACCGTGCCGCCGTAGAGGGACTTGCCGTCGCCCGACACCGTCTCCATGGTGTCCCAGGCGTCGATCCGGTCGCCGGTGGTCGCGTCGGTCAGCACCGTGCGCCCGACGGGGTTGCCGAGTCCGTCGTGTGCGACCGCGTCGGTCTGCCAGGCGAGCTTCGGGGCGCCGTGCAGGGCGTCGACGACCAGGCGCGGCTTGGCCGTCAGCTTCTTCAGGGTCTCGCCGAGGTGGGCGGCGCGCAGCAGGCTCGCGGCCAGGTCGGCGGCCTTCGGGGCGGTCACCTTGGGGGTGACGCTGGCTATGGAGAGCGCGGACTTCGTGGCGCGGTTCGCGCTGCGGTACGTGCCGTCCGGGTTCAGGTGGAGTACGAAGTCGCCGCCGAGGACCGGGAGCCGGTGGTAGGTGCGGTCGTAGCGGACGTGCTGGGAACCGTCCTTGTCGACGACCACGTCCCGGACCTTCGTCTCCTGGGCCTCTCCCAGGCCCAGTGCCGCGGCCCGGTCGGCGAGGACCGTCTCCGCACTCTCGATCGCGTCGGACCGGGTCGGCCGTTCGTCCGCCTGGGCGGTGGGGGAAAGTACGGCGGCTACCAGGGCGCCGATGCCGGTGGCGGCCACGCCTGCGGTGGCGAGACGGGAACCTCGGACGTGACGTATCCGACTCATCGGTCTCCTCATACGGGCGCACCCGGTCGCGTGGGGTCGACCGGGGGCGGCGTTGATGTTGACCGCGAGTTAATTCGGCCCGGACCTGGCATGTCCATAGGCCCGTTGTGCAGGTGTGTGAGGGTGCAGAATCGTTCCTGTGACCCTCCCTTTCTTCGTCTACGGCACGCTCCGCCCCGGCGAGGTCAATCACGACCTCTTCCTGCGGGGACGCATCCGCTCCGAGGCCCCGGGACGGCTCGATGACGCGGTGCTGTACGCCGGGCCGGGCTACCCGTACGCGGTCGAGGAACCGGGCAGCGGCGACACCGTGAACGGGGAGTTGATCACCGCCCTGCCGGAGTCGTACGGGGCGCTGCTCGCGGAGCTGGACCGGCTGGAGGACTACGTACCGGGGGATCCGCGCAGTCTGTACGTACGCGTCGAGCGGAAGGTCGTGAGGGTGGCGGACGGGGCGGCGGTCCGGGCTTGGGTGTACGTCGCCGGGCCGGCTGTGGCGTCACGGCTTCGGGCTGGGGGGAGACGGATTGCGGGTGGGGATTGGCGGGGGTGAGCGGGGCGAGGGGTGGATGTGCAGGGGAGCCCGGGGTGGGGGTGGCGCGGGCGGTGGATGTGCAGGGGCCCGGAGTGAGGGGGCGCGGGCGGTAGATGTGCAGGGGAGCCCGGAGTGAGAGGGCGCGGGCGGTAGATGTGCAGGGGGCCGGGGTGGTTGTGGCCGCGGTGTCCTCTGTCGGTAGCCGGGGGGCGAGGCGGGCGACGGCGCGAGCGTGGGGGCGTCGGGCGGGGCGTGGCCTCGGCGCCCAGGGGCAGCAGCGGGCCGACGCAGGCGAGGTGGGCGTGCCGACGCCGGGGCCGGTCGTGGCCGCGAGGCCTATGGTCGGCAGCGGGCCGACGCACTAGGGGTGGGCATGCCGACGTCGGGGCCGGTCGTCGCCTCGACGCCCCCGGCCGGCAGCGAGGGGGAGCGCGGGCAGCGCGCCCGAGGCGGGCCACGCACGCGGATGGGCCCGGGGCAGATCAAGACGTCATCTCACTTGGTGAGTCTGCGATAGCAGATGAGGGTGCAGGCGATGCTCGTGAAGGCGAGGCGCCAGAACTGCGCTGCGTTCGATGTTCACGAGATGGGTCAGTCCTGTCCTGACGGCGGGTTATGGCCGCCTCGATTCCTAAGGCCGGTGGCGACGGCGTCCCCGAAGGACGCGGCGAGTGCTAGCGCGATCAGGTCGGGCAGTTGCGTCTGCCCGTCGTCCTCGGCCCAGCGCGTCAATGCCGTGTGCATCGCGGCCAGGCATGCGCTGGTCGCGGCCTGGGCGCGGAACGCGGCGTCATGGGTAGTCGCGTCGTCCAGGCCGAGGGCGTCGACGATGGCCTGCTGGAGCGCGTACTGGCTGTCCAGATGCCGGGCCCGCAGCGCGGGCGTCGAGACCATCAGCCGGAGGCAGTCCAGCAGGAACCGCTCGCTCACTGCCGATTCGTCCCCCTCGTCACCGGTCAACACCGTGGCCGCATCGACGAGTGCGCCACCGACGCGGCGCACCACGGGCTGCGTCGCGGGCGATGCGGCGACCTTCTCGGCGATGAGCCGGGCGGGCTGGTCGATGAGGACGAGGTCCTCCTTGGTGGGGAAGTGCCGGTACACGGTCATCGCCGAGACACCGGCTGCCTCAGCGACTTCGGCCACCGTCACCGTGTCGTAGCCGCGGTCGGTGAACAGCCGCACCGCATGCTCCTGGATCACGCGCCGCGTCCCGGCTCGCTGCCGTTCCCTCAGGGTGGGCTTTCGCTCGTTCATATGGTAGACACTACCGCAATGTTAGTAACTAACATTCGGATGGGGTGGACGGTGTGAGCGGTCAGGTCGGCAGGACGGCTTTGGTGACGGGTGCGTCGCGTGGCATCGGTCAAGCGATCGCAGCCCGGCTCGCAGCGGAAGGGGGCATGGTCATCGTGCACTTCGGCACGGACGAGAGCGGGGCGGCGGCAACGGTCGAGGCGGTAGAACGGGCTGGTGGGGCCGCCCGCGCCGTCCGGGCTGAACTGGGCGTGGACGGCGATGTCGAGACGCTCTTCGCCGGTGTCGAGGACTGCTTGTCGGGTAGACCGCTCGACATCCTCGTCAACAACGCCGCGGCTGTACCGGCCGGCCCGCTCGGCGCGACGACCCGGGCGGAGTTCGACCGCCTGTTCGCGGTCAACGTGCGAGCGCCGTATTTCATCATCGAGCACGCGATGCCCCTGCTGCGTAACGGCGGCCGGATCATCACGATCTCATCGGTGGCGACCCGGATGGCCAACTCGGCCCAGACGTCCTTCGCCATGACGAAAGCCGCGGTCGAGACGATGAGCAGGACCCTGGCCAACCAACTCGGGCCCCGGGGGATCACGGTGAACGCTGTCGCTCCCGGAGCCACCAGGACGGCGGCCAACGGAGCCGTCTTCGACGTGCCGGGCCTCACCGAACAGATCACCGCCATGACGGCACTCGACCGGCTGGGCGGGCCCGACGACGTCGCCGATGTGGTCGCCTTCCTCGCATCCGACGCCGCTCGCTGGATCACCGGCCAGGTCATCGACGCGAGCGGCGGCCTGTTCCTCGGTCCACGCGTCTGACACCAAGAGCGCGGGTTCTCGCCCACGGCGGGACGAGCATGTGCGGCGCGTGCGTAGGGGCGTAGGGCGGGTCGTGACTGCAACGCCCGGGGCACTGGCGAGCCAACGCATGCGAGGCAGGCCGCACGGCCGTACGGACGCCTGGGGCCGTCGTGATCACCACGGCCGGGCCGGCCGGCGAGGCGGACGCAGGCAGCGCGTGCGATGGACGCTCGACGGGTTGACCACGACGCCCCGGCTCAGCAGCAGGCCGACGCAGGCGAGGCAGCCGCATCGGCGCCGAGGCCAGTCGTGATCACGGCGCCCGGGGCGGCAGCGCGCGCCCGAGGCGGGCCGCGCACGTGGATGCCCCGGGGGCGGTCACGGGCAGCCCGTCAGTCCGTGTACGGGCGGGTCGCCCTCGCTTCTCGCAACGCTTCGCCCCACCACACGAGTTGGTCCAGCATGGTCTTCGCCGCGGCGTCCGGGCCGGTGGGGTCCCGTAGGGCGCCCTTGTCGTCGAAGGACGCGCCCGCGTTGTGGAAGGAGACGGTGTCGCGGACCGTCACGGCGTGGAGTTCGGCGAAGACCTGGCGGAGGTGTTCCACCGCGCGCAGGCCGCCGGAGAGGCCGCCGTAGGAGACGAGGGCGACCGGCTTGGCCTGCCACTCGGTGAAGTGCCAGTCGACGAGGTTCTTCAGGCCCGCCGGGTAGGAGTGGTTGTACTCGGGGGTGAGGACGACGAAGGCGTCCGCGCGGGCCAGTTTCGGGGTGATGCCGGAGAGTGCCGCGGCCGCCTCGGGGGTCTGCTCGAAGGACATCGGCAGCTCGGCCTCGGCGACGTCCACGACCTCGGCGACCAGGTCGTCCCGGTCCCGGAGGTGGTCGAGGAGCCAGTCGGCGACGACGGGACCGAAGCGGCCGTGGCGGTTGCTGCCGACGACGAGGGTCACATGGAGGGGCTCGGTCGTGGACCGGGCAGCGGTGGGTGCGTGCGTAACGGCTGAGTTCATGTGGCACAGCCTCGTACCTCAACTTTTGTTGAGGTCAAGCCCGGACCTGCTCCGCAGTCGGGTCACCCGTTCACACGCGCTCGTCAGGCTTTTCCGGCGCCCGCTCATCGAAACGCCCTTGACCTGCCAAAACACCCCCCGGGAGGCCGTCGGGCCACACGCCCCTGACACCCATTCACCCCAATTCTGACGCCCCCTCAGAAAGCGCGGTCGCCGCGCTGCCCGTTACCTCGGAAGGGCAGGTGCACGAACGAACCGCTCGAAGGAGCACCGATGCGACGTACCGCCCGGCCGCTGACCGGCACCGCGCTCGCCGTCGCCGCAGCGGCCCTCGCCGCCGCCCCCGCGTACGGCGCCGCCGGCGGCCTGGAGGTCTCCCCCTCCTCGGTGGTCCCGGGCGGCCAGGTCACCGTGCGCACGGCGGCCTGCGGCGACGGCGGCACGGCGACGGGTGACGCCAGCGCGGTCGGGGCCGGTTCCCTCAGCCTGGCACCGGGCCCGGACGACCAGGACACGACCGGGCGGTTCAGGGTGCCGCCGAGCGCGCAGCCGGGGACGTACGAGATCACCGCGACGTGCACCGGCAGCGGCCGGCGGGTCACGGGTGACCTGGTGGTCACGCTGACGTCCGTGCGCCAGCAGGTGCATCCCAGGGGGAGTGTGAAGACGGGGGTCGGCGGCGCACTGGGCCCCGATCCCGTGCAGACCGCGGCCGGTGTGGCGGCCCTCGCCGTCGCCGCCGCGGGCGGTACCTGGCTCCTGCATCGCCGGGCGAGAGGCGACGGGATCTGACGGACACCCTCCGCTGTCCGTCGCCGGTACCGCATGTCCCCTCCCCCTCCGGGTCCGACGCCCCTCGCGGCCCGGAGGGGGGTACGGGGCCCGCTGGGCTCCTGGAACGCAGAGGGCAGATCAGGAAAGGGCCCGCCATGCGCAGATTCCGCATATACGGCAACACGTTCGGCAACCCGGCCAACGCCGCCATGGCGGCCGTCACGGTGTTCGCCCTCTGCTCCGGGGCGTGGCTGCTGCGCAACGGAGCCGAGACACACGCACCGCCCCAGCCGTCCATCACACAGGCCCGCACGGGCCAGGACGGGCAGGACGGGCAGGAGGGCCGGGCCGGACAGGTCGGCCGGGCAGGTGAGCGGCATGCCGCGCCCGCGCTGCCGCCCTCGCCGCCCGACCGCATCCGCATCCCGGCGATCCGCGTGAACGCGCCCCTGACCGGGCTCGGCCTGACGAAGACCGGCAGCCTGGACGCACCGCCCGCCGCGCGCGGGAACCTCGCCGGCTGGTACGAGGCCGGCACCACCCCAGGTGAGCGGGGCACCGCGATCGTCGCCGGCCATGTCGACAACGCCGACGGCCCCGCCGTCTTCTACGGCCTGGGCGCCCTGACCAAGGGCAGCACGATCGAGGTGGACCGGCGCGACGGCAGGGTCGCGGTGTTCACCGTGGACGCCGTCGAGGCGTACGCCGCGAAGGACTTCCCCGACGAGAGGGTCTACGGCCCCGCCCGCCGCCCCGAGCTGCGGGTCATCACCTGCGGCGGCGGCTACTCACGGGCCACCGGCTATCAGGGCAACGTCGTCGTCTTCGCGCACCTGACCGGGAGCCGGTGACCCGCCCAGGATGTTGGCCCTCCCCCAGGCCCCCAGGGGTTCCAGTGCCTCGTTCAGGCTCACGCCCCGCGACGTCAGCGAGTACTCCACGCGGGGCGGCACCTCGTCGTAGGCCTCGCGATGCACCAGGCCGTCGGCCTCCATCTCCCGTAGCTGCGAGGCGAGGACCTTCTCGGTGACGCCCGGCAGCTCCCGGCGCAGTTCGCCGAAGCGGCAGGGCCGCTCGTTCAGCGCCCAGAGGATGAGCACCTTCCACTTGCCGCCGATCATGTCCATCGCGGCGTCGATCCCGCAGATGTACGCACCCGGCCGCCGCCCTGCCGTCCCCATGCCCGAGCCCCTTCCCCTGCTGCCTGCACGCTTCCCCCGGGGTAACCACCCACTTCCAAGTACGTACTTGAGCAGGCCGTTCCCTTCCGACGACCCTAAACGCCATGACTGACAACGACGTTGTTTCCCGCACGCCCCTCACCCTCCTCGGCGCCGGAGCGATGGGCACCGCCCTGGCCCGCGCCTGGCTCGCCGCCGGTCACCAGGTGACCGTCTGGAACCGCACCCCCGCCCGCGCCGAAGCTCTGGCCGCCGAGGGCGCGGCAGTGGCCGCGAGTGCCGCCGAGGCGGTGGCCGCGAACCGCCTTGTGATCGCCTGCCTGCTCGACGACGCCTCCGTCGGCGAAGCCCTGGAAGGGGCCGACCTGGCGGGGCGGGACCTGGTGAACCTCACGACCGGAACGCCCGCCCAGGGCCGCACCCGCGCCGCCTGGGCCCAGGCCCACGGCGCCCGTTTCCTGGACGGCGGGATCATGGCCGTACCGCCGATGATCGGGGCCGCGGATTCCGGCGGCTACGTCTTCTACAGCGGCTCTCCCGAGCTGTTCGAGGAGCACCGGGACACCCTCGCCGTCCCGGCCGGGGCCCGCTGGGTCGGGGCCGACCCGGGCTTCGCCGCGCTGCACGACGTGGCACTGCTGAGCGCGATGAGCGGCATGTTCGCGGGCATCACGCACGCCTTCGCGCTGATCCGCCCGGAGGACATCGCACCGAAGGACTTCGCGCCGCTGCTCATGGAGTGGCTGACCGCGATGGCCCCGGCCGTGCACCAGACCGCCGACCAACTGGAGAGCGGCGACTACACCAGCAACGTCGTCTCCAACCTCGCGATGCAGGTCGCGGGCAACACCACACTGCTGCGCACGGCCGAGGAGCAGCGGGTCAGCCCGGAGCTGCTGACCCCGTACATGGCGCTGATGGAGCGGCGACTCGCCCAGGGGCACGGCGATGAGGACGGCACGGGGATCGTCGAGCTGCTGGGACATGGGGGCGCGGCTTCCTCGTAGCGGGTGGCGATGCGTCGCCCTGCTCCGGGCGGTGATGCACCGCCTCGGGACCGGCCGGGATCGCCCGACCGCTCGCGCCGCCCCGGCGGTCGGCGTCGGTCGACCGGCGACCTGCCTCAGGAGGCCGCCGCCGGTGCACAGAAACGACCCACCCGACGGTCGCGGCAGGGAACGGCCGTCCGGGTCCACCCCTGCCGCGGCCGCCGGCTCAGGACGCCCCCGGCACCCGCTTGAAGAGCCGCCCCGCCAGGTCGATGCCCGTGACCGCGCCGCCCGCGTCGCGGGAGAAGTAGCCGCGCTGCCCCTTGAGGCCGCCTTCGGTGACGATGTACTCGTCGCTGTCGCCGGGGAGGAAGCCGATGTCCGCGGCCGGGTAGTCCGGCGGCATCTCCTGGTCCGATGCCTCGCGGATCTCCGGCTTGATGCCGACCGCCAGGGTGAGACGGGTGCCGTCGGTGGCGAGGTCGAGGTTCATGGCGTCGATCTCGTAGCGGCCGGCGACCTGCCGGGCCCGTCCCTCGTCGTACGGGAGCGGCTCCACCGGCTTCTCGACGACGCCGAGATGGTGCTCGAGCGCCCACCGCACGACGGACTGGTTGAAGGGGTAGCCGTCCGGGCCGACGTTGGACAGGGAGACCACCGCGAAGTCGCGCTCGGGCACGATGAGCAGCTCGGCGAAGTGGCCGTTGCCCGAGCCGCCGTGGCCGATGCCGGGCAGGCCGTCGAAGTCGTGGACGAACCAGCAGATGCCGAAGCCGTCGCCGAGCGTGCTGCCGCGCAGCGCGACCGTCTGCTCCCGCATGCGACGCAGCTCCGCGGCGGGCAGCACGCCGTCACCGTCGCCGAGCTGGAAGCGGGCCCAGCGGAGCAGGTCGCTCACCGAGGAGGCGAGGCCGCCGCCGGGGTTGTCGGCCCGGGCGCCCTCCTTGAAGGCTCCCCAGGGGCGGGCCGCTCGCAGCTCGCCGTCGTCGCCGCGGTTGTAGCCCACGGCGTACTTGCGGACCATCACCTCCGACAGTCCGTACACGGTGTCCCGCAGGCCCACCGGCTCCAGGAGGAGCGAGTCCATGGCCTGCTCGAAGGGCAGGCCCGTGACCTTCTCGACGACACGGCCGGCCAGGTTGTATCCGGCCTGGCTGTACGAGGCCCGGGCCCCGGGCGGTGCGATCAGCGGCAGCGCGGGCAGCTTCCGTACGAGCCCGGCCAGGGAGCGGTCGCCCGCGCCGTCGTCGATCAGGTTCCAGTCGAGGCCCGCGGTGTGGTTGAGCAGGTTGAGGACGGTGATCCGCTCCGCGGCCTGCTCGTCG
Organism: Streptomyces sp. NPDC056948; assembly: GCF_042674225.1. Taxonomy (NCBI): domain Bacteria; kingdom Bacillati; phylum Actinomycetota; class Actinomycetes; order Kitasatosporales; family Streptomycetaceae; genus Streptomyces; species Streptomyces sp. NPDC056948. The sequence goes on along the minus strand of NZ_JBHUQX010000054.1, from coordinate 8,162 downwards.
GCCAGCTTCAGTTCGGGCACGTAGCGCCGCACCGGGGCGTCCAGGTCCACCTTCCCCTCGGCGACCAGACGCATCAGGGCGGTCGCCGTGAAGGTCTTGGACACCGACGCCAGCGGGAACAGCGTCTTCTCGTCGACCGGCAGCGGGTTGCCGAGACTGGTCACACCATGCGAGGCGTAGCTCTCCTGACCGTCCAGGAGCACCCCGACGGCGACACCTGGGACGCCGAACTCCATGGCCTGCGTGGTGACGAACTCCGACAGCTTCTCCTGCGACATGGCTCCCCCTCCGGGCACTTGAACTAAGTACGAGTGAGAGCGTAGGCAGGACTTGAACAAAGTGCAAGGCTCTTCATGAACTAAGTGCAAGTAGGGTGGCGGTCATGCCGCGAGACACACTCACCGCAGACCGGATCGTTCACGCGGCCATCGAGCTGCTCGACGAAGAGGGGCTGGACGGCCTCAATATGCGGAGCCTGGCGAAACGGCTCGGCTCGGCCGCCACGGCCGTCTACTGGCACATCAAGACCAAGGACGACCTGGTCCGGCTCGCCAGCGACACGGTCTGGCACGAGGTCGAGCTGCCCGACCTCGACGCCACCGACTGGCGCACGGCCGCCGCCGCCCAGGCCGACGGCATGCACGCGATGCTCACCCGGCACCCCTGGCTCGTCCAGGCGTTCGGCAGCCATCTCCTGTACGGACCCGGCCAGTCCCGGTACAACGACTTCACCCTGGCCGTCTACGAGAAGGCGGGCTTCGCAGCCGCCGACGCGGACCGGGCCGCCGGCTCCGTGTTCACCTTCGTGCTCGGCAGCACGCTCGGCCCCGCCGCCCAGGTCTCGCTCAACCGCCGGCTGGGCAGGAACGGCGCGGACGCCGAGCAGCTGATGGCCGACGCCGTGGCCCGCGCCACCGAGACCGCTCTGCGGTTCCCGCGCCTGCGCGAACGCCTCGGCACCAAGGCCGCCACGGAGTACGCCGCGGCGCCCGACAGCACCTTCGAGTTCGGGCTCCGGTCCCTCCTCGACGGCTTCGAGGCCCGCCTCGCCGCCGACCGCGCCGGTCGACGCGAGTGACGCGCGTGCCAGGCCCCGCCTCCGGCGCCGAGCACTCCGCCGGAAGCGCCGCGATGTGCCGCCGTTCGTCCGCGGCACCATCGTGGCCGGTCGCGCAGTTCCCCGCGCCCCTACAGGGCTCCTAGGCCAGCCACTGCTCGTACGCCAGATTCACACCCGGCCGAACACGACCGCACGCGCGCCCGGTCACGCAGTTCCCCGCGCCCCTACAGGGCTCCTAGGCCAGCCACTGCTCGTACGCCAGGTTCGCCACCAGGGCGAACACCACCGTCAGCAGCACCACGCGGACGAAACCGCTGCCCTTCTTCAGGGCGGTGTGGGCGCCCAGGGTGCCGCCCGCCAGGTTGAAGACGGCCATCAGGGCGGCCAGTTGCCACAGGACGGCGCCCTGCCAGGCGAAGGTCGCCAGCGCGCCCGCGTTGGTGCAGCAGTTGACGATCTTGGCGGTCGCTGAGGCGGCGACGAGGTCGAGGTGGAGGACGGCGGTGAGGGCGAGGACCAGGAAGGTGCCGGTGCCGGGGCCGATGAGACCGTCGTAGAAGCCGATGCCGAGGCCCGCGAGGCCGATCGCCGCGAGGATCTGGCGGCGGGTGGCCGGGCCGGTGGCGGGGGCCGTACCGAAGGCGGGCCGCAGGATCACGAAGGCGGCGACCGCGAGCAGCACCACCATGATCACCGGCTTGAGGACCTCGGTGCTCATCCCGGCCGCGAAGAAGGCCCCCGCGGACGATCCGGCGAGGGCAGCGAGACCGATGCGCACGGCCGTCCTCACGTCCACCGGCGCCTTGCGGGCGTATGTCACCGCCGCGCCCGTCGTGCCGACGATGGCGACCGCCTTGTTGGTGCCGAGCGCGTGCGCGGCGGGCGTGTGGGACGGCAGCCCGAGCAGCAGGACCGGCAGCAGCAGAAGCCCTCCGCCGCCGACCACGGCGTCGATCCACCCGGCGGCGAGCGCCGCCAGGCACAGCAGGACGATCATGGTCAGCGATATGTCGGGCATGATCGAGACCCTATGCGAGGCCCTGCGCGCCCCTCACAGCCCGCCGTCGCCGCACTTCGGGAACCCTCACATCCGCCCCCGGCCCCCGCTGAGGGCAGCGTTCCCCGTGGGAAACAGATGTGATGCTGCCGGGTAACACCGGCACCGCACGCTCAAGGACATGACCTCGAATGAGCGTGTGGTGGTGATCGGCACCGGCCTCGCGGGCGTACGGCTCGCCCGGCGGCTCGGTGAGCTCGGCACGCCCGCGCTGCTGATCGGCGAGGAGGAGCACCGGCCCTACAACCGGGTGCTGCTCGCCGAGGTGCTGGCCGGACGGTACAGCCCCGAGGTGATCGCCCTGCCCGCGCCCGCGGAGCTGACCCGCGGCCGGGTCACCGGCATCGACCGCGACCGGCGGACCGTCGCCTGCGCGGACGGTTCGGTGATCGCATACGACCGGCTGGTGCTGGCCACCGGTTCCAACCCCGTACTGCCGCCGCTGCGCGGGCTGTTCACCGAGGACCACCAACTGCCCGAGGGCGTGCACGCCTTCCGGACCATGGACGACTGCCTGGGCCTGTCCAAGGCGGTCCGGCCGGGGGCCAAGGCGGTCGTCATCGGCGGCGGGCTCCTCGGAGTCTCCGCGGCCCGCGCGCTCGCCCTGCGCGGTGCCCAGGTCGTGCTCGCCCAGCAGTCCGAGCGGCTCATGGAGCGCCAGCTCGACCCGGCCGCCTCGAAGCTCGTCAAGCGGCACCTGACCGAACTGGGCGTCGAGGTGCACACCGAGTGCCGCGTACGGGACGTGCGCTGCGTCGGCGGTGCCGTCCGCTCGGTGGAGATGGCCGACGGGTACGCGCTCGACGCCGACCTGGTGGTCGTCGCCTGCGGTGTGCACCCGCGCGTGGGCCTGGCGCAGGCCGCCGGGCTCGACGTCCGCAAGGGCGTCGTCGTCGACGACGAGCTGCGCACCTCCGACCCGTACATCCACGCGATCGGCGACTGCGCCCAGCACGACGGCGTGATCTACGGCCTCGCCACCCCGGCGCTCGAACAGGCCGACGCTCTCGCGGAGTCGCTGGCCGGTGACGCGACCGCCCGGTACACCGGCACGCGTTCGCTGACCCGTCTCACGCTCACGGGGCACGACAGCCCCTTCGACCTCGCCGCGTTCGGCGAGACCGAGGCGCTCCCGGGCGACGACGTCGTCCAGCTCGCCGACGCCACGCGCGGCACCTACCGCAAGGTCGTCGTCCGCGACGACCGCCTGGTCGGCGGGGTTCTCGTCGGCGAACTCGGCACCGTCGGCGCGCTCGCCCGCGCCTGGGAGGGAGCAGAGCCGCTCCCCTCCGACGGCGGCCCGCTGCTCCACCTGCTCACCAACGATGGAGGCTCCTGATGACCGCCACCCCGGAGGCCACGGAGGCCACCCCCACGATCGTGCTCGTCGGCCACGGCATGGTCGGCCAGCGCTTCCTCGAAGCGCTCACCGAGCGCGGCCTGACCGCCACGCACCGCGTGGTCGTGCTCTGCGAGGAGCCGCGTCCGGCGTACGACCGCGTCCAGCTCACCTCGTACTTCGCGGGCAGGACGCCCGAGGACCTGTCCATGACGGACATGGAGTTCATCAAGGACCACGGCATCGAGCTGCACATCGGTGACCCGGCCGAGACGGTCGACCGGGAGGCCCGCAGGGTCACCGCCCGCTCCGGTCTCGTCGTCGACTACGACGTGCTGGTCCTGGCCACCGGCTCCTACCCCTTCGTGCCGCCGGTCCCGGGCAAGGACGCCGAGGGCTGTTTCGTCTACCGCACGATCGAGGACCTGCTCGCGATCGAGGAGTACGCGAAGAACGCCCAGGTGGGTGCCGTGGTCGGCGGCGGTCTGCTCGGGCTCGAGGCGGCAGGTGCCCTCAAGGGCCTCGGACTGACCTCCCACATCGTGGAGTTCGCGCCGCGCCTGATGCCGGTGCAGGTCGACGACGGCGGCGGCGCGGCCCTGCTGCGCACCATCGAGGAGATGGGCCTGAGCGTCCACACCGGCGTGGGCACGCAGGAGGTCGTGGTCGGCGAGGACGGCGCCGTGACCGGCATGAAGCTGTCCGACGGCTCCGAACTCGCCACCGACCTGGTGGTGTTCTCCGCCGGTGTCCGCCCCCGCGACCAGCTCGCCCGCGACTGCGGTCTGACGGTCGGCGAGCGCGGCGGCATCACGGTCGACGAGCAGTGCCGCACGGTGAACGACCCGCACGTGTTCGCGATCGGCGAGTGCGCCCTGGCCTCCGACGGCCGCGTGTACGGCCTGGTAGCGCCCGGTTACGAGCAGGCGGAGACGGCCGCCGCGACGATCGCCGCCGACGAGGCGTCCTTCACGGGTGCCGACCTGTCCACCAAACTGAAGCTGCTCGGCGTGGACGTGGCGTCCTTCGGTGACGCGCACGGCACCGCCGAGGACTGCCTGGACGTCGTCTACTCCGACTCCCGCTCCGGCCTGTACAAGAAGCTGGTCATCGGCCGCGACGGCACGCTGCTCGGCGGCATCCTGGTCGGCGACGCGGACGCGTACGGCACGCTGAAGGCCTTCACCGGCTCGGTCCCGCCGGTCTCCCCCGAGTCGCTCGTGCTGCCCGCCGGCGCCGGGGAGTCCGTCCAGCTCGGCCCGTCCGCGCTGCCGGACGACGCGATCGTCTGCTCCTGCCACAACGTCTCCAAGGGCACGATCCGCGGCGCGGTCACCGACCACCAGTGCACGACCGTGCCCGAGGTGAAGAAGTGCACCAAGGCCGGCACCGGCTGCGGCTCCTGCGTCAAGGTCCTCGGCCAGCTCGTCAACGCCGAGCTGGAGGCCAGTGGAATCGAGGTCGACAAGGGCCTGTGCGGCTGCTTCGGGCAGACCCGCGAGGAGCTCTACGAGATCGTCCACGCCCTGCGCATCACCACCTACCAGGACCTGCTGGACCGCCACGGCCGCGAGGAGGCCCGGGGCGGAAACGGCTGCGAGGTCTGCAAGCCGGCCGTCGGCTCGATCATCGCCTCCCTCGCCCCGGCGATCGGCGCGAGCGGCTACGTCCTGGACGGCGAGCAGGCCTCGCTGCAGGACACCAACGACCACTTCCTGGCCAACCTGCAGAAGAACGGCTCCTACTCGGTCGTACCGCGTATCCCCGGCGGCGAGATCGCCCCGGAGAAGCTGATCGTCATCGGCGAGATCGCCCGCGACTTCGGCCTCTACACGAAGATCACCGGCGGTCAGCGGATCGACATGTTCGGCGCCCGCGTCGAGCAGCTCCCGCTGATCTGGGCCCGCCTGGTCGACGCCGGCTTCGAGTCGGGACACGCCTACGGCAAGTCGCTGCGCACGGTGAAGTCCTGCGTCGGCCAGACCTGGTGCCGCTACGGCGTCCAGGACTCCGTCCGCATGGCGATCGACCTGGAGCTGCGCTACCGGGGTCTCAGGTCGCCGCACAAGCTCAAGTCGGCGGTCTCCGGCTGCCAGCGCGAGTGCGCGGAGGCCCAGTCGAAGGACTTCGGCGTGATCGCCACGGCCAACGGCTGGAACCTCTACGTCGGTGGCAACGGCGGCGCGACCCCGCGTCACGCGGACCTCCTGGCCCAGGACCTGTCGGACGCCGAACTGATCCGCCTGATCGACCGGTTCCTGATGTTCTACATCCGTACGGCCGACCGTCTGGAGCGCACCTCGACCTGGCTGGAGCGGATCCCGGGCGGCCTCGACCACGTACGGGACGTCGTCGTCCACGACTCGCTCGGCATCTGCGACGAGCTGGAGAAGCTGATGCGGGCGCACGTCGCGTACTACCGCGACGAGTGGGCCGAGACCATCAACGACCCCGAGAAGCTGGCCCGGTTCGTGTCCTTCGTGAACGCGCCGGACACCCCGGACCCGGTCGTCGCCTTCGTGCCCGAGCGCGACCAGATGAAGCCCGACCTGCCGCTGCTGTCCATCGGTATGCGACCCGCCGACGTTCTGGAAGGAAGCGCCCAGCGATGACCCTGGCACTCGAGACCACCGAGCTGAAGATCGAACTCGCCCTGGACGGGGACTGGTTCACGGTCTGCGACCTGAGCGCGCTGCTCCCGGGCCGCGGGGTGGCGGCACTGCTGCCGGACGGCCACCAGGCCGCGATCTTCCGCGACCGCTCCGGCGAACTGTTCGCCATCGACAACCGCGACCCCTTCACCGGCGCGGCCGTCCTCTCCCGCGGCCTGACGGGCACCCACCAGGGCCGCCCCTTCGTCGCCTCGCCGCTGCTGAAGCAGCGCTTCGACCTGGCGTCCGGGCAGTGCCTGGACGACGAGGAGGTACGTGTGACGGCGTACCAGGTGCGCACCGCGTAGGAGTGCCGGACTGAGACACCCCTCTTCCGGAGGGGTGTTTCTTCTGTCTCTTCTGATTCTTCCGTTTCCGCTGTTTCTTCTGTCGGGTTCCTGTCGAGTTCGCCAACCGGGTTCGGTTCACGGGGTACTTCGCGTTTCATCGAGGCTCACCCCCACCTTCCCTCCCACGGAGGCGCGATCATGACTCGGAACCACTTCCAGCCGTCCCGGCGGACCGTCCTCGGCGGGGCCGTCGCCGCACTCGCGGTGGCCGCCGGCACCGGCACGGCGCAGGCCGCGCCCGGGGCCGGGGCCGCCGCCTGGCCGAGCCAGTTCCCGCTGCCCGACGGGTGGCTCCCCGAGGGCATCACCACAGGGAGCAGGCCGTACGCGTACATGGGTTCTCGTGCCGACGGCTCGATCTACCGCACCGATCTGCGCACCGGCGAGGGCGGGGTCCTGCACCAGGGCGCCACCGGCCTCGCGTTGATCGGTCTGAAGCTGGACCGCGACGGCCTGCTGTACGTGGCGGGCGGCGCCGGAGGGACCGCGAAGGTCGTCGACGCGCGCAGCGGTGAGCTGCTGACCACGTACCAGCTCACCCGGAACGCCGCCCCCTTCATCAACGACGTCGTCCTGCACCGGGACCGCGCGTGGTTCACCGACTCCCGGGACGCCGTCCTCCACGGCGTCCCGCGCGGCCGCGGGGGCGAGGTCCGCTCCCTCCCGCTCACCGGCGAATGGGTGCAGGCACCGGGCGGGACCAACAGCGCCAACGGCCTGGTCTCCACCCCCGACGGACGCGGCCTGATCGTCGTCAACGCGGGCCAGTTGTACACCGTCGGCATCCGGACCGGTCACGCCACCAGGGTCGCGCTGGTGGGCGGGGCCGACGTGGCCAACGGCGACGGCCTGGTGCGTCTCGGTCGCACCCTGTACGTCGTCCAGAACCGCCTGAACAAGATCACCGTCTGGGACCTCGACCAGAACGCCACCACGGCCACCCTGCGCAGGACGATCACCGACCCCCGCTTCGACGTCCCCACCACCGCCGCCCGCTTCGGCGACCGCCTCTATCTCGTCAACGCCCGCTTCACCAGCCCGCAGACGCCGGAGACGACGTTCAACGCGGTGTCGGTGTCGCTGTGAGGGGTGTGGCTCCGGCGGCCCGTGCGCAGTGCGGCCAGTCGCCGAAGTCGCGGTCCCGGCTCCACAGCCGTCTTGCGGCCTGGATGTTCCACTCCGGGTCCAGGGCCTGACGCGGGGTACCGCCCAGTTCGCGCAGCCGGGCGTCGGAGATCTGGAACAGGCCCCAGTTCCGGGTGCCGTTGGTGTTGGGGAGGATGTGCAGCGGGTCCAGGAAGGACTGGCAGTCGGCGATGGCCACCGCCTTGTCCGGCACCTCGGGGAACACCTCGCGGACCCGCTGCCGTACCTTCTCCTGCGACCACACGCTCATCCGGACCCGTGAGGCGTACAGCGCCTTCTTGGTGGGTTCCTCGACGACGCCGTTGGGCTGGATCCCGGCCAGCACCTGGAAGGCGGTGATGCGGCGCAGGGTCTGCGGCCCGAAGCTGCCGTCGACGCCGATGTCCGCGCCCTTGGCGTGCAGCAGGCGCTGCACCTCCCGTACGCACTCGTCGTGCTCGCCCATGGCGATCACGGGCGGGCAGTTGGCCGAGAACAGCGGCCGGTCGTCACCGGGACCGCGCCCGCCGCCGCCGCTGCCGGACGGCGTCCGGGCGCCGTACAGCGCCCAGGCGGAGAC
>NZ_JBHUQX010000053.1:0-31172 GCF_042674225.1 Streptomyces sp. NPDC056948 | reverse complement strand
CCCGGCCCGCAGTCGTATGACAGGAGAGTTGGACACGTGCAGCTGGTAGTCGCACGGATCGGCCGTGCCCATGGCATCAAGGGTGAGGTCACCGTCGAGGTCCGTACCGACGAGCCGGAGCTCAGGCTCGCGCCCGGCGCCGTACTCGCCACCGATCCCGCCACCACGGGACCGCTCACCATCGAGACGGGCCGCGTCCACAGCGGCCGCCTCCTCCTGCGCTTCGAGGGCGTCAGCGACCGCACCGGCGCCGAAGCCCTGCGCAACACCCTCCTGATCGCCGAGATCGACCCGGAGGAACTGCCCGAGGGTGAGGACGAGTACTACGACCACCAGCTCATGGACCTCGACGTGGTCACCGCGGACGGCACGGAGGTCGGCCGGATCACGGAGATCTCGCACCTGCCCTCCCAGGACCTGTTCATCGTGGAGCGCCCCGACGGCAGCGAGGTGCTGATCCCCTTCGTCGAGGAGATCGTCGCCGAGATCGACCTCGAGGAGCAGAAGGCGGTCATCACCCCGCCGCCGGGCCTGATCGACGACCGCGCCGAGATCGCCTCCAGCCGGGACGAGTCGTAATGCGCCTCGACGTCGTCACGATCTTCCCCGAGTACCTGGAACCGCTGAACGTCTCCCTCGTCGGCAAGGCACGCGCGCGTGGACAGCTCGACGTCCATGTGCACGACCTGCGTTCCTGGACCTACGACCGCCACAACACCGTCGACGACACGCCCTACGGCGGCGGCCCCGGCATGGTCATGAAGACCGAGCCCTGGGGGGACGCGCTCGATTCCGTCCTGGCCGACGGCTATGAGACCGGCTCCCACGAGCCGGCCCTCATCGTGCCCACGCCCAGCGGGCGCCCCTTCACCCAGGAGCTCGCCGTCCAGCTCTCCGAGCGCCCCTGGCTGATCTTCACGCCGGCCCGCTACGAGGGCATCGACCGGCGGGTCGTCGACGAGTACGCGACCCGGATGCCGGTGTACGAGGTGTCCATCGGCGACTACGTCCTGGCCGGTGGCGAGGCGGCCGTCCTCGTCGTCACGGAGGCCGTGGCGCGGCTGCTGCCGGGTGTCCTGGGCAACGCCGAGTCCCACCGGGACGACTCCTTCGCGCCCGGCGCCATGGCGAACCTGCTGGAGGGGCCCGTCTACACCAAGCCGCCCGAGTGGCGCGGCCGGGACATCCCCGACGTGCTGCTCAGCGGCCACCACGGAAAGATCGCGCGCCGGCGCCGGGACGAGGCCCTGAAGCGCACGACGACACACCGGCCCGACCTCATCGAGCGATGCGATCCCAAGGCCTTCGACAAGAAGGACCGCGAGATGCTGTCCATCCTGGGCTGGGCACCGGACCCCGCAGGGGAGCCGTACGGCCGATTTTGGCGCAGGACCGAGGGCATGGAACAATAGGTCGCTGTTGTGCGTCCGTCCGGCGTGCGCCCCTGCCACAGGGGGAGATGACGCCCGTTCCGACGCGTACAGCCCTGATCCGAAACATCTAGATTCCGTTGATGACCTGTGGCATCAGCGAGGAAAGCAGACGAAATGTCTCACCTGCTCGACACCGTCGACTCCGCGTCGCTGCGCAGCGATCTCCCCGCCTTCCGCCCGGGTGACACCGTCAACGTCCACGTCCGCGTCATCGAGGGCAACCGCTCCCGTGTGCAGCAGTTCAAGGGCGTTGTGATCCGCCGCCAGGGCTCCGGCGTGCGCGAGACCTTCACGGTCCGCAAGGTCTCCTTCTCCGTCGGCGTCGAGCGCACCTTCCCGGTGCACACCCCGATCGTGGAGAAGATCGAGCTCGTCACCAAGGGTGACGTCCGCCGCGCCAAGCTGTACTACCTGCGCGAGCTGCGCGGCAAGGCCGCGAAGATCAAGGAGAAGCGCGAGAACTGAGCGCTCTCCGGGGTTCGCGCCGGGGCCGGATAGCATCTGGCTCCGATGGACACCGAAGCACAGTCGACGGAGCGCGACCGCTCCTCCCGCCCTTCCGAATCCGAGGAGACCTCGGACCCAGGAGGGCCGGAGGAACGGTCGCGTTTCGCGTTGGTGTCGCGTGTCAGTGCGTGGGTACCGGGCGGCCGGATCACTCTGACGCTGTTGACCTGCCTGCTTTTCCTGCTGCTGCTCAGCACGTTCGTGCTGCGGCCGTTCCAGATTCCCAGCGGATCCATGGAGCGGGGATTGAGGATCGGGGACCGGGTTCTCGTAAATAAGTTGGCGTACCGTTTCGGTGCCCAGCCGCAGCGGGGAGACATCGTCGTGTTCGACGGGACGGGGTACTTCGGGCACGCGGACTACATCAAGCGCGTTGTCGGTGTGGGGGCGGACCGCGTGGTCTGCTGCGACAAGGAGGGGAGGATCCAGGTGAACGGCCGGCCGGTCGACGAGTCGGACTTCCTGTACCCCGGGGACAGTCCCTCCGAGGTTCCCTTCGACGTCGTGGTGCCCGACGGCACCCTGTTCGTCCTCGGCGACCACCGCGGCGACTCCAGCGACTCCCGCGACCACCTCGGCTCCCCGGGCGGCGGCATGGTCCCGGTCGACGATGTGATCGGCCGCACCGACTGGATCGTCTGGCCCTACGGCCACGCCACCCGGCTGCAGCGCCCCGACGCCTACGCGCGCGTGCCCGCGCCCGCCGCCGGAACGGCGGGCGCCCATGGGTAACCGCGGCAAGCCGCGCGGCGTCGCCACAAGCGCCGCGGAAAACCTGCTGCCCACCGGCGCCCGGCGCGCCGCCAGCCCGTCCGGCGGACGCACCCGCGCCGAGCGGCGCAAGCTCCAGCGCAAGGTCAAGCGGCGCCGCAGGCGCGGTGCCGTCAAGGAGATACCGCTCCTCGTCGGCGTCGCCGTCCTCATAGCCCTCGTGCTGAAGACGTTCCTTGTCCAGGCCTTCGTCATCCCGTCGGGCTCCATGGAGCAGACGATCCAGATCGGCGACCGCGTCCTGGTCGACAAGCTCACCCCGTGGTTCGGCTCCGAGCCGCAGCGCGGGGACGTCGTCGTCTTCAAGGACCCCGGCGGCTGGCTCCAGGACGACCAGACCACCACCCAGCAGGAAGACCCCGTGGTCATCAAGCAGGTCAAGGAAGGGCTCACCTTCATCGGCCTGCTGCCGTCCGAGGACGAGAAGGACCTCATCAAGCGGGTCGTGGGCGTCGGCGGCGACCAGGTCAAGTGCTGCGACACCCAAGGGCGCGTGACCGTCAACGGCATCCCGCTGAACGAGGACTACCTGTACCCCGGCAACGCCCCGTCCGACACGCCGTTCGAGATCACGGTCCCCCAGGGGCGGTACTGGGTGATGGGCGACCACCGGAACAACTCCGCGGACTCCCGCGCCCACCAGGACACCGACTACGGAGGCACGGTCTCCGAGGACGAGGTCGTGGGCCGCGCCATGGTCATCGCCTGGCCCTTCGGTCACTGGAACATGCTGGAGGAACCGAATACCTACGCCTCCGTGTCCGACTCGGCCACCGGGTCGACCGCTGCCGCCCGGCTGTCGCATAGGGTTGCCTCGGACGATTCGAACGGAACGATCCAGCTCCCGACCCCTGCGGAACTCCCGCTCGTTATGGGAGTGGTGGGCCTGCGCCGTGTATGGGGCAGGCGGCGGCACAGAGTGAGGAGTTGGCGTGGGGGATGTGGCGGTCGGCGCACGGTCCGGACACGACGGCGAGGAGCATCGCGGGCGCCCCGCGGAATCCTCCGTCCCGGCCGCGGACAGCGCCGTGACCTCCGGGAATGACTCCGGGGCAGCCGAGGACGACAGGGTGACGGGCAAGCACATCACAGCCGAGGACCAAGGGCCGGGCGGTACGAACCGGACGCCGAGGAAGGCGCGCTCCTTCTGGAAGGAGCTGCCCATCCTGATCGGCATCGCGCTGGTGCTGGCGCTGCTGATCAAGACCTTCCTGGTGCAGGCGTTCTCCATCCCCTCCGACTCGATGCAGAACACGCTCCAGCAGGGCGACCGCGTCCTGGTCGACAAGCTCACCCCCTGGTTCGGCTCCGAGCCCGAGCGCGGCGAGGTCGTCGTCTTCCACGACCCCGACAACTGGCTGGCCGGCGAGCCGACCACGGATCCGAACGCCCTGCAGACGTTCCTGAGCTGGATCGGTCTCATGCCGTCCGCGGAGGAGAAGGACCTCATCAAGCGGGTCGTCGGCGTCGGCGGCGACACGATCGAGTGCAAGGGCACGGGCCCGCTGACGGTCAACGGCAAGGCACTGGACGAGCGGTCGTACGTCTACCCGGGCAACACGCCGTGCAGCGTCGACGACCAGGGCGGCCAGTTCAAGGTGAAGGTCCCCGAGGGCTCCATCTGGGTCATGGGCGACCACCGGCAGAACTCCCGGGACTCCCGCTACAACCAGGCGGACCGGCACAAGGGCATGGTCCCGGTGAAGGAGGTCGTCGGACGGGCCGTCGTCATCGCCTGGCCGATCAACCGCTGGGACAACCTGCCGGTGCCGGGCACCTTCGACCAGTCCGGGCTCAACGCACAGTCGGCCGCGGCCGGCTGGACGGTGGCGCCGCAGGGGCTGGCGCTCGCCGGAGTGGTTCCCGTGGTGCTGTGGTGGCGCCGGAAGCGGTGATTCCGACGGCGGGCTGACCCCGGCTGGTACCCCCGGGTAAGGTGCGGACCCATGGGTGGCGAGAGCATGACGCACACGGCCCCGCGCAGCGGCGGCACAGGTACGGGCCCGGTGGGCAGCCGGACCGGACAGCGGTTGTCCGGGCTGGCCGTCGCGCTGGGCCTCGTGCTTTTCCTCGGGGGGTTCGCCTGGGGAGCGGTGGTCTACCGGCCGTACACCGTGCCCACCAGTTCGATGACGCCGACGATCGACGCGGGCGACCGGATCCTCGCGCAGCGCGTCGACGGCGATGAGGTGCACCGCGGCGATGTCGTCGTCTTCAAGGACGCGACCTGGGCCAACGCGCCGATGGTCAAGCGCGTGGTCGCCATCGGCGGCGACACGGTCTCCTGCTGCCAGGACGGCAGGCTCAAGGTCAACGGCAAGGAGATCGACGAGCCCTACCTGCCCAAGGGCACGCCGGCCGAGATCAGCAACTTCCCGACCGTGACCGTCCCCGAGGGGCGGCTGTTCCTGCTCGGCGACGAGCGCGGCAGCTCCGTGGATTCCACCGCCCATCTGACCGACGCCGCCAGTGGCACGGTGGCGCGCTCCGCCGTCGACGCCCGTGTCGACTCCGTCGTGTACCCCATGAAGGGCATGCTGGAGAGCCCGACCGGCTTCGAGGCCCTCGGCGCCCTCTCCTCGCCCGGACCACTGCGGACGATCATCGCTCTGGTGATCGGCGGCGCCGTGCTCGTCATGGGCGGGGGCGCCTACGGCCCGATCGCCAAGCGTGCGGGCGCGGCCCGTGCCCGGCGGGACAGTGCGGAGCCCGCGGGTGTCCGCTGAGGCCATGGGGGCGGGCCAGGACTCCTACGAGGGCGGGCTGCGCAAGGTCGCCCGGGTCGTGCTGCTCGACCCGCAGGACCGCATTCTGCTGCTGCACGGGCACGAGCCGGACGATCCGGCCGACGACTGGTGGTTCACCCCCGGCGGCGGAGTGGAGGGTGACGAGACCCGTGAACAGGCGGCCTTGCGGGAACTCATGGAGGAGACGGGCATCACCGAGGTCGAGCTCGGCCCGGTGCTGTGGCGGCGGAAGTGCTCGTTCCCGTTCGCGGGCCGCCGCTGGGACCAGGACGAGTGGTACTACCTGGCTCGTACGGACCGTACGGAGATCGCCGCCGCCGGGCTGACCGAGCTGGAGCGGCGCAGTGTCGCCGGAGCGCGCTGGTGGACGTGTCCGGAACTTGCCCGGGCACATGAGACGGTGTATCCGACCAGACTCGCCGGGCTGCTGCGTACGCTGCTCGACGAAGGTCCCCCGGCCAGGCCCGTGATCCTTGACCAGGAAATCGTCTAGGGGCTCACAGGACTGGCGCACAATGGTGGGATCGCACGGCTGAAGGGGAACATGCCATGAGCGCCGAGGACCTCGAGAAGTACGAGACCGAGATGGAGCTGAAGCTCTACCGGGAGTACCGCGATGTCGTCGGTCTGTTCAAATACGTGATCGAGACCGAGCGGCGCTTCTACCTGACCAACGACTACGAGATGCAGGTGCACTCGGTCCAGGGTGAGGTGTTCTTCGAGGTGTCCATGGCGGATGCCTGGGTGTGGGACATGTACCGGCCGGCGCGGTTCGTGAAGCAGGTTCGGGTTCTCACGTTCAAGGACGTGAACATCGAGGAGCTGAACAAGAGCGATCTCGAGCTGCCGAGCGGGTGACGTTCAGCGACGTTCACCCAGGTGGGTGAGGAGGTTGTCCACAACCGCTGAGCCATCCACCAAGATCCACTTCGTGGAGGCGGGTGCGTGATCGTTGGCGCCGGAGGTGGTGCCGACATGAACGCACATCGGGCGCGCAGTGCCATGGGGAAGTACGGCGAGAGCCTGGCCGCGCGGCGGCTGGCCGAGGCCGGTCTGACGGTCGTCGAGCGCAACTGGCGCTCCGGCCGGACGGGTGAGATCGACATCGTGGCCAGGGACGGTGACGTCCTGGTCGTCTGCGAGGTGAAGACCCGCAGGGAGGGCCCCTTCGAGCATCCGATGGCGGCCGTGACCCCGCAGAAGGCGGACCGGCTGAGGGATCTCGCCGAGCGGTGGATCCAGAGCCACGGGGGCGCACCGCCCGGCGGGGTCCGCATCGACGTGGTCGGCGTGCTGCTGCCGTACCGCGGCGCGGCCGTGGTCGAGCATGTGCGGGGGGTGGCCTGATGGGATTCGCCCGTACGTGTTCGGTGGCGCTGGTGGGCGTCGAGGGTGTGGTCGTCGAGGTCCAGGCCGATCTCGAACCGGGTGTCGCGGCGTTCACGCTGGTGGGGCTGCCCGACAAGAGCCTGACGGAGAGCCGGGACCGGGTGCGCGCCGCGGTCGTCAACTCGGGCGCGTCCTGGCCGCAGAAGAAACTCACGGTGGGCCTGAGCCCGGCCTCCGTCCCGAAGTCCGGCAGCGGCTTCGACCTGGCGAACTCCAGCGGAGTGCGGTCCTTCTGTGCCAGGCTGAACCATGGCCATCGACGCACCCGGCATCCCGACCCGCGCCCTCATCTACTGCCGCATCAGCCGCGACCGCGAAGGTGCCGGCCTCGGCGTCGAGCGGCAACGCGAGGACTGCGAAGCCCTCGCCAAGCAGCTCGGTGTGGAAATCGTCGAGGTCTACACAGACAACGACCTGAGCGCCTACAGCGGCAAGCCGCGCCCCGGGTACCAGCAGCTCCTCGCCGACCTGCGAGCCGGGCGCGCAGACACCGTCCTGGCCTGGCACACGGACCGCCTCCACCGCTCCCCGGCGGAGCTGGAGGAGTACATCGACGTATGCGAGCCGCGCCACGTGCAGACCCGCACGGTCAAGGCTGGCCATCTCGACCTGTCCACCGCCACCGGCCGCATGATTGCCAGGCAGCTCGGTGTGCAGGCGCGCTACGAGGTGGAGCGGATGGTCGAGCGGCAGAAGCGCAAGCGTGACGAGATGGCCGCCCACGGCAAGTTCTTCGGTGGACGTCGCCCGTTCGGGTACGAGGCCGACGGAGTCACTCCACGGAACCTCGTGTGCTTCGGGTGCGGACGCGACGACGCCGACGACTTCACCCTCACCGTCTCCTGCCAGGAGTGCGGCGCCACCGACGGCATCGACGGATGGGCCTGCACCCGGTGCAAGGCACCGAACGGCCGGCACATGTGGGCCAACTGCCGCAGCTGCGCGGCAGCCGCCAACGTGCTCGACGACAGCGAGTTCGCGCGCATCCGCCAGGCCGCGAACTCCGTGCTCGCCGGAGGGTCGCTGCGGGCCATCGCCTCGGAGTGGAACGCCATGGAGCCGCCCGTGCGGACCAGCACCGGCCACCGCTGGGAGGGGGCAGAGGTCGGGGCCATGCTGCGGCGGCCCAGGAACGCGGGCATCCTCGTGCACCGCGGCCAGGAAGCCGGGCCGGGCAGCTGGCCGGCGGCCCTGGACGAGCCGACCTGGCGCAGCCTCGTCGCCCTCCTGGACGATCCGTCGCGGAAGACCACGCCGGGCAATGAGCGCAAGCATCTCGGGACCAACCTGTACGAGTGCGGGAAGTGCTCTACCGGCGTGCGCGTGGTCACGAGCAACAAGAGCAGCAAGAAGTACGCCACGGCCTACGCGTGTCGCGCTGAGAGCAACCACGTGAACAGGACGTCGGTGCCCGTAGATCAGTACGTGCAGATGCTGGTCCTCGAGCGGCTGGGCCGTCCAGATGTGGCTGACCTCTTGGCCGCGCGGGAGGACCCGGTGGACGTGCGCGGTGCCCAGCGGCAGATGCGCGAGGCCCGGCAGACCCTGGACGCCCTGGCGGCGGCCCTCGGTGCGGGAGAGATGGACATTCAGGAGTGGCGTGTCGCCCGGCAGTCTGCTCGTGACCGGCTGGAGCAGGCGGAGAAGGTACTGGCGCGAGCCGTCGAGGTGAACCCTGTGGTGGGTCTTGTGGGGTCTGAGGACCTCGAGGGGGACTGGAACCGGTTGGACCTGTCTCGGAAGCGGGCGGTGATCTCGTTCCTGATGACGGTGAAGCTGTTCCCGGGCCGGAGGGGGCGGCTGCCGGGCGGGACGTACTTCGATGCGGAGTCTGTCCGTATCGAGTGGAAGTAGGGCGGCGCCCCCGCCCCAGGGGGCCCGGGGTGGGGGCGCCTAGGCCGGGTCGCCGTGCCTGGGGGGCGAACGGCGGCCGACCGGCCGTGGGGGGCGAGACCAGCTTTTGCCGGGACTATGCCTTAGGCAAGAGTCTGCCCTTAGTGATCACTCGAACGTGTGTTTTCCCTGTCTAGGGCTTGCGGAGTTACGGGAAAGCGCTCTCGCGATGTACCAGAGATGGTACAGACATAGATCATCACCCAGACCAGCGTGTACCCGTGCCAACCGATCCGATGCCCGCCTGGGTGATCACCCGCCGACGCAAGATCGGGGACAACGTACGAGCCGCTCGTAACGCGAAGAAGATCAGCCAGGAACGGCTCGCCGAATTAGTTGGGCTCGACCGCAAAACTGTCAACCGGATCGAGCAGGGCACGCACGCGACGCTCATCGATCATCTGCTCCTGGTTGCTGCCGCTCTGGACACGTCGCTCTCCGACCTCGTGCGGTAGGCGAAGGCCCGCCCGACGGCCCGAAGGCGAGACGGGGCCAGCCTCGGGCCTACCAGCAGATGGTCTGGCCCTCCGGGGCGACGGTGACGGTGAACTCCTCGAGGCTCGGCGCTCCTGCATGCCGCCACCGGCCGAGCTGCTCCTCCACCACGTCCCACAGGGGAGCCGGGCCGTCCTGGCGGACGAGCCACTGGCCGGCGTCCTCGTAAATGGCGGCCCACGAGCCGGTCTCGGTGTCGACCAGGACTTCCTCGGTGCGGCCGTCCCGGTCCAGGGTCAGCCGCTGAGCGCCCGGTACGGCGAGCTGCACGATGAAGCGGGTCGTCCAGTTGTTCAGCACGTCGGAGCCGATGACGGTCTCCCGCTCCTTGCCCTCGTCGAGGTTCGGAAGCAGGCCGAGCGGCGGCGGCAGGTGCGGGCGAGCGAGCATGAAGGACACCCCGCCGCCGAGCAGCGGTCCGGACGCCGTGCCGTCCTCGTGGACCGTGAGGCGCGCAAGCTCGGACGAGCCGAGCCAGCCGCCGATGCTAGCCAGGATCAGGCCGCCGGTGCGGGTCTGCTCGATCCACGCCGGAGGCACCGTGCGCACGCCGCACGTGGCGATGACCCTGCCGTACGGAGCCCCGCCGCCGTGGCCGCGCAGACCATCGCCGGTGACGAGCGTGGGGTACATCTCGAGCCGGCCGAGGGCTGTCTGTGCCCGCGCGGCCACGTCCCCGTCGTACTCGATCGAGGTGACGTTGTCCTCGCCGAGCCGTGCGCAGAGCACAGCGGTGGAGTAGCCGGTGCCGGTCCCGATCTCCAGCACCTGATGCCCGTCCTCGACCTGGAGGGACTCGAGCATGCGCAGCACGAGGGAGGGCAGCGTGCTGGAACTGGTGGGCTCGCGCGTGATCTGGCCGCGGATGTTGTCCGGCACGATGGTGCCCGCGATCTGGGTCACGAGCGACTCGTCCGCGTAGCAGCCGTCCAGCCACCCCGCCTCGCCTTCCCGGACGGACTCCCACGCTGTGGGCGCCGAGCCGTCCACCGTGCGGAAATAGCCGCCGCGCAGGAACTCGTGCCGGGGGACCGCGGCGGCCGCGCGCTTCCACGGCTCGGTGCGCAGGCTGCCGTTCGCCGTCATCCTGTCGAGGAGCTGCCTGTGGAGCTCTGCTTGATCGGTCACGTCTGCCTCTCCAAGAGGTCTGCCAGGGCTGCGCACATGGGCAGACCCGTCTCGGTCTCCAGCCAGTACCACTGGCCGCTCGGGTTGCACTCCAGGAACCACCATCGGCCCTCGCCGTCGATGGCGAAGTCGAACGCCCCGAAGACCAGCCCGAAATGGTCCATGTAGTGGTGGAGGGCAGGGACGGTCCCCAGCGGCGCGTCGACAGGTGTGTAGGACAGCTTGCTGTAGTCGGTGCGCCAGTCGAGGAGGTCGGAGTCGATGCGCACGCAGAAGACCTCGCGGCCGATGACGGTCACGCGGACGTCGGCGACCTTCGGGATGCGCTTCTGGAACAGGTGCGCGGTGCCCGCCACATCGTCGTCGATGTCCGCAGTGGACACCTCGGCGACCTTGACGACGGACGAGACGCCGTCGACCAGATAGATCGGGTTGTACAGCGGCTTGTAGATGGCCGGGCCGTACGCCTTGATGAACTCGCGGGCGGCGTCGGGGCTGGAGGTGACCAGGGTGGGCGGCACCAGGAGCCCGGCCTCGACCGCTACGGCCAGCCCGGACGGCTTGAACTCGGCATCCCCGATGCGGTGCGGGTGGTTGACGTACAGGCAGCCGGGCAGCGAGGCCAGGACTCCGCCGAGCCCGTACCGGGCCTGGGTGATGGCGAACTTGGCGTCCTGCTCGTCGAGGTGCGGGAACGCGAACCCCGTCGGCCGGCGGTAGTACAGGGCACGGACGTTGGCCAGGTCTGCGGTGCGGGTGGGGGTGTGCAGGAGGCCGTGCAGGCCGCGCTGGGTGATCTGTGCCTCCACCGACAGTGATGCGGGGAAGTCCCCCGAGTCGAGCCGCACGACCGGGATGTCCCGGTCGTGCAGCTCGCTGATCACCACGTCGGCGGTGGGGTCGTGCAGGCTGGTGACGACCAACACCGGACGTGGATCGCTCACTGGTCGGTGTCGTTTCCGGTGTCGGTGTCCCCGTTGCCCTGGCCGTCCGGGCTGGTGCCGGTCGATGGGTTGGTGCCGCTGGACGTGCCGTGCTTGCCCATCTCCATGACCTGGCCGGCGCTGTCGAAGAACACGGCCAACTGGGTGGCCTCATCCATGCGGACGCTGGCGTAGGCGGGGGCCATGGTGGGGTAGGGCGCCATGCGGCCGATTCCCCACGGGCGGGCGGTGACGAGTCCCTGCGGGATCGCGGGGCCCGTGGGCAGACGGTCAGAGTGAACGAACATGCCTCTCCCTGGTGTCGTTGTGGTGGAGTGTGCAACCCGCCCCGGCGCTTGACCTGTCCAGGGTTTCGCCGCCGGGACGGGAGTTCTTGGAGGTCGGTCAGGTGCCGCGGCGTCCGCAGGTACCGGCGACGCCCTGGAGAGGGCTTCGTAAGGCAGTGCATGGCTGGCAGGCGTACACCTCGACGTCGAGCGTGTGGGCGCCGACCGAGCCGCGGGATATGCCCGCGCTGGTACCGCCGTTCCTCAGTGAGGCGCTGCACCAGCAGCAGTCCCATCCCTGGTACTGGCGATACGTCAGCTCGGTCGGAGGCGGCGGTGGCGCGGAGAGCGTCATGGCGCACCTTGGGATGCGAGACGCCGCAGGCTAGTTCCGTCGGCACAGTGCTGATTGCGGAGACACACACCGCACTGCGAGACGTGGAGCTTGTAGACCTCGGCCGCCTTCTCCCGAACGCACTTTCCGCAGCCGCGAGGGAAGATCTGTCCCCCGCCGGGGCTCGGACGTTGACCGAGGTCGCGCGCGGTGTACGGGATGAGGCCGGCGCCGCACCACACGCAGATCGTGCCCTCGGTCTGCCGCTTCGACAGGGTGGAGACGTTCGGCAGCGGCAGCATCGCGAGGGGCCCGGCGCCGGCAGCTTCCAGGGCCGGCATCAGCTTGCCAGCCCGGCGTCCTGCGCAGGGGCCTTGTGGCACCCGCAGGACACGATGTTCCAGACACGTCCGGTCCCTCGCTGGGCGTGGCCCGCCGGGGAAAGGGGGCGGCTGACGGCGCCGCAGTACCAGCAAGCGCGCCCGTGTAGACGGGCGATACTCACGGCACCGTGGACCCTGACTAGCGGCTCGGTGCGGCTGCTCATCACGGCTCCCATCTGCCCGTTCGGTGGCTACGGAGAGATGATGGGCCGCTACAAGGGGCACAAGGGATACAGCGTGTATCCCCTCAGATGGCGCCGATCCAGTCGGCGAAACTGGTCAGCGATTCGGCGTCTGCTCGTTTCAGGCGGCGCACCGTTGCAGCGGCCTCGCGGGCCCACGGGTGCTCGCGGGTGTGCTGAGGCGCGATGTGCCGAGCGACCTTCAGAGATTCGAAGGCGTCGTCAGGGCGCCCGGCCCAGACCTGGGCGCGGGCCAGCTCGATCCAGAACCCGGACTGCCGCTCGGCCGGCAGAGACTCCGGGGGTGTCCACTCCTCCGCTACGTCGAGGGCGCGCTGAAGATGGTCCTGGCCCAGGCTGATCGCCACGGACACCTCGTGGGCGCGCACGGAGTCCGGGCCGAACTGGGTGCCGTCGTAGGCGTCCTCGGGGAGTGTGTCGCCCAGGCGGCGAGCGTCCGCGAGGTGCAGAGCGGCGGCGTCGGCGTCGCTGGCTCGCCCGGCGATGACGGCGGCCCGCATGTGCAGCGCGCCCCGGGCTGCGGTCGCGGCCCGGCCCAACGGGCTGGGGCTGGCGTCGATGGCCTGTTCCAGCGCCGTGAGGCCCTGGGTGTGGGCGCGAGCAGCGAAGAAGGTCTCGGTGCGTACGTACGCGGCGGTGGCCTGGGCGATGCGGTCCTCAGTCTGGACGGCGGCCCAGCGCATCAGTTCCACCAGACGGGCGGAGAGGTCACGCGCGCCGAACTTGTAGGCCACGGCGTCCGCTGAGCGGGCGGTGGTGGCGAGGAGGTGGGCCGCGTGCAGCTGCTCGGCGCCGGTGGTGTGGTGGAGCGCCGCGAGGGAGTCGGTGAGGAGCTGCGGGGCGTGCTCGGCGATTCGGGCGTACTGCGCGTTGAGGCGCCACTGCACCAGCAGGCCCACAGCTTGCCCGAGTTCGGGGAGGGGGCGGGGTCTGGCGTCTGTGGGGATGTCGTAGGCGCCGATCGCTGCGGAGATCCCGGGGAGGGCCGCGCGGACGCGGCTGTCGGTGCGGGTGCTGCCGGCGACGATGTGGCTCGGGTCGACGCTGAGGGCTGCTGCGATCGAGTCGAGGGTGTCGTCGCTGGGCGAGCGGGCGCCGCGTTCAACGGCTTTCACGGTGGCGAGGGATACGAAGGCTGCTCGGGCGAGTTGGGCCTGCGTCATCCGGCGGGCGCGGCGGATCGTGGCGATGCGCTGGCCTACCTCGCGCATGCTGAGGCTGGGCATACTGGCTCCGTTCGGTGCGTCCACTCCGAACGGTAGTCGCGACGTCACGCCGCGGGTACTGGCTTGCCCCGCCCGGCCTCGACTGGGCGGGGCGCGCTACCGGCCCACGATCGCGGTCAGATCCATGAGGCTGTCGATCCGCCAGTCAGCAGCCGCCACGACGCTCGGGTCGCCGGCCCACAGATGCCCCCACGGGCCGCGCCGAAGATGCGCGGTGCGCAGCCCGGCCGCTGCCGCAGGGGCGACGTCGTTGGCGGGGTGGTCGCCGACGTACAGCGTCTCGGCCGGGGTCGCCTGCGCCACTTCGATCACGCGGTGGAAGAACTCCGGGGCAGGCTTTGCCACGCCCCACTCCCCGGACGTCACCACCAGATCGGCCGGCAGGTCCAGGGACCGCAGGAGGTCACCCGCGCGGGCGGTCTGGTTTCCGGCGATGACGACCCGCGCGCCGAGACGCTGCAGCGCCGATAGCGCCGGGCGAACGTCCTCGTACAGGTCGCTCTCGTCGAGGTGCTCCCCGCGGCCGGCGGCCTCGCGGGCCCGGTACTCGGCACCAACGTCGATGCCGGGCCGGGCGAGGCGCAGGGCGTCGGCGTTGTCGCGGCCCTGGGCAACAACCGCGCCGACGAGCGCGGACAGGGTGTGCCGAGGGACGTCGAGCCAGTCGGCCCAGGATGCCCAGTACCGGTCATCGCGGGTGATGGTTTCGCCGACGTCGAAGATCACAGCGCGAATCATGGGGGCAGGGTATCTGGGCATGACGAAAGTGCCCCCTCCCGCCCGAAGGCGAGAGGGGGCACCAGTGTTCAGGGGTACTGCCGGCGGGTCGGGTCCAGCCCGGCCGCGAGCGGGCCAGGCAGACCAGGATCCGAATCGCCTTCGGTCGGCTCGCAGCTGTATGCGGTCGAATCGCTCCCGTTGGGGGTGCAGGTGTACGTCACACCGCGGTAGGTGAACGTCCAGCTCGACGGCGGCGACCCCGCAGGCCCCCGCTCGCCCTGCTCGCCACGCTCACCCTGTGGACCAGCCGGGCCTGGATCGCCCTGCGGCCCCGCTGGCCCGTCTGCCCCGGAGCCCCCGGGCGGCCCGGCCGCTCCAGGGCTACCGCCCGGACCCGGCTCGCCCGGGGCACCCGGTGCGCCTGTCGCAGAGGCGCCATCGGCCCCGTCCTGGCCCGGCCGGCCGGGCGAACCGCTCGGCCCAGGTGAGCCGCTCGCCCCAGGCTGGCCCGCCCCGCCATCGCCGCCCCGCTCGCCGGCCGGACCAGGCGGCCCCGTGACCGACTCGCCGGGCTCCCCTCGCGTCCCGGGCGGGCCTCCCACCGGCGTCCCGCCCAGATCCTCCACCTGTCGCGCCAGCGCGTCACGAGCCGCGTACTCCGCCCGCAGGTCCCGCGACAGGTCCACCACCATCACGGCCAGGGCGACGAGGAACCCGAGGGCGATCAGGCCAGTGAGCACGAGCAGCAACTCGGCGCGTGGGGCCCGCCAACGGCGCCGGCGTCTGTGTGCTCGGCTCATTTCGCCACCACCGCCCACACCGCGATTGCCGCGCACAGCAGCCCCATCAGGACGGGCACGATCATCTGGTACAGGCGGGCCTGTCTCTCACGCTCGCGGCGATCGCGTTCGTCACGCTGGTACTGCTCGAAGGCGTTTTCCAACGCTTCGTTGGCGTCCTTAGCTTTCTGTAGTTCCTGGGCCAGCTGGTTGATGCGCTGGTCCGTGTAGGCGGACTGGAGGGCGTACACCTCGGTCGAGACGACTTTGTCGAGGCGGGCGTTGATGCCCTGCCCCATCGCTTGAACCTCTTGGCGCAGGGCTGCGACCGCGCGCCCGAGTTCGCCGACGCTCAGCTCGTCGGGCACGTGCCGCTCCTATCTACGCGGCCTTGACGACGCTGGACTGCTCCAACTTCATCGCCGGAATTGGGGCCGTCACCTGCGGGCGGATCACAACCAGGGCCAGTCCGCCCTCGATCAGCAGCATCCACAGGGCCTGCGTCTCCGCGCTCATCTCCAGGCCGAAGCCGAGGAACAGAGCGAGGGCGCCGTGGCCGAGGTTGACGAGCGCTGCGAACGCGGCGCCGGTCTTGAGGATGAACGCCTCGGCAACGGCCACGACGCAGGCCAGGAACGCCATGACGAGGGCCTGCTGGTCGGCGGTGACGCCGAGCCCGTAGGCGGCGCCCAGCTTCAGGGTGAGCGCGATGAACGCGAGGATCGTCGCGGGCTCTCTACCGAAGATCTTCATGAGGTCAGTCCTTCACGGTAAAGCCGTAGGCGGTGCCCAGGCGGGTCAGGGATTCCTTGCCGAAGAGGCCGTCGGCGGCCTGGCCGGGCTTGCGGCCGCGGAAACCGCAGCGCTCCTGCCACTCCGAGACGGCCGGCAGGGTCACGGTGCCGAGGGAGCCGTCGACCCACCGCTTGGCCAGCAGCCCGGCCTTGTACAGGGCGGTCTCGACGACGAGCGCTTCGGCCCGGTAGGTGGTGCCGCCCTGCGGCAGGCCCGGGTCACGACGCTGCGCGGCCTGGATGTGCGCGAGGGACACGGACGGCTTGCTCGTGCCGGTCGCAGGCGGCACCGGCTTGCCCGCGCGGGACACGATGGCGGGCAGCAGCTCGGCTCGGAACTGCGAGGCGCGCTTGTCGCCGGGGCACTTGGTGCCGGACGGCGACCACTGGGGGAACATCCGATGGATGCCGAAGCCGGAGTCGGCGCCACTGCGGCAGGCCCGCAGAGCGACGCGGTGGGTACGGTGCGCCCACACCCCCAGGTCGGTCAGGGCCTCGAGCTGGTCGTCCGTCCACGGGTCCGATGCCTGCGTGTTGGACGCCGTCTCCACGCTGATCGCTCCGGAGCCGTCAGAGCGGCGGTTGGCCTGGTAGTTCGCATCGGCCCTGGTGGTCGTCGACAGGTACTGACCGAGGCTGCCGTCGAAGTCCACGCCGAAATGCGACTCCAGCGACGTGCTGTTCTTCCAGTACGCGTACAGGCGGTGCTCGTCCCACGGCGCGACGATGCTGTGGAAGAGCATCTGTGTGGGGCGGATGGTCGGCTGCTCTCGGGACTCCGGCTGCAGCTCCAACCGGACAGCGTGCTCGTACCAGGCCAAGGGGGCCTCCAGACATGAGAAAGGCCCCGGCCGGTCGGCTCGGGGCGTAGCGGGTGCGGGATGGTCAGGCGGCTGCCTCGTACTCGCCGCGGATCCGAATCGCGTCCGTGGTGGCCCAGGTGAAAGGAGTGGCAGCGTCGATCAGGCCGGTCGGCGTGGCGGCGTAGCCACCCGCGAAGCCGGTCCCGCCGCCGCTGATCTCGAGCTCGAGCGTGGTGGTGCCCGTGAGGCGGGGCCGAAGGGGGATGCGGACACTCGACGGGGTGCCGCCGGTGGCCGAGTCCTGGGCCTCCCCGGACCCGGCAATCAGGGCGGTCCCGGCCGCCGTGACGGGCAGGCTGAAGCGCCAGTTATCGCTCGCGCCGCCGCCACCGAAAGCGGTGGTGCTGCCGAAAGTGATCTCCAGCCGGAAAACCACGAGCGTGGCTGTCTGGGCGTAGCGGGCGAGAATCGTGGCGTTCCCAAAGGTCGGCGTCGCGGCCCCGGTCGACGTGGTCCACACCGGTACCCAGTCCTGCCACGTCGGAGAGATCGACAGCAGCCGGTTCGCGGTCATCCGCATCCCCGGCTGCCAGGGCTCGTACGGCACTCTGGCCTCCTTCTACAGGGCGACGATGGTGGGGGTGGCGAGCCGGACGTCCGTGCCCGCCGACTGTGCCTTGATGACGCCATTGCGGCTGCGGCGCACGGTCCACGTCTGCGGGTTGGCCAGGCGGACGTTGTCGAAGCGCGTCTCCAGGCCGGCGTTGGTGTTGCCGGTGTTCCGGAACGCGCGCACCCCGATGGACGCCGCGGCGGTGAGCGACGTGTCGGCCACGTCGATCTGCCACAGGTCCGGCTCCCGATCGGACGCGAGCCAGATCTTCGCTTTGAGAGCGGTTCCGGTCGCCTGGAAGCGCGTCCGATAGAACGTGCCCGCGGTGTGAGTTAGCGTGCTGGTGTACGTGGCCAGCTGGGTCTCCGTGCCCCCGACCCGTTTGCGGACGGTCAGCAGGATGCCCGCTGCCGTCGTGATCTCCACACGGCACTGGTACAGGTTGTTGTTGTCCACGGCCCGCAGTACCGGCCCGGTGAACACCGAGGCTCCCGTGACCAGAGCCGACGCGGCTACGTCCACGTACAGATCCACGTCCGCAGCAGGCGCCGGCACCAGGGCGAGGTGGGCGATGCCCGTGCTCGGCTGCGCAGCCACCCCGTACCCGGCGCCCACGCTGTGATCCGCGCTCGGCGCCACGGTCCAGGCCTGGCCCGAGTCCGCCTGCCCCCATCCGCCAGCCGCGAACGTACGGGCGAAGGTGTCGCGGACCGAGTCCGCGATCGCGTCCACCGTGACGACCTCCCCGCCGAGCTGGGCGTCGAAGGGAAACTCCTGTGGGCGGCCGCCAGCCGGGCGGATCGTGACCCCGTGGGCCCACAGCACATCCGTCGAGGGCGGGAAATTCGACACCGTCGGCGCTGCGTTCGCGGTGAGCGCCCCGGCCGGGGCCGTCACGGTCGCCTCGAACCACGTCCAGGTGTTGGCCGTGACCGCGAGGCCGTAGGCACTCGTCGAGTCGTACGTCCCGCCGGAGACGAACCAATTGGCGTTCAGGTTGATCGTCCGGGCGATGGCGCAGCGGAGCCAGCCGGAGATGACGTACTGCTGTCCCGCCGTCACCGGCACGGTCGAGGAACCAGCGTTGGGGAACTGGGCCACCCCGTTGGGGACGAACCGCATGGCCCACACGCCCTCGAACGGCCTCGGCTCCGGAGCGGCGACGCGGTCGATCGTGCCCCCGTTGCCGAACCAGCCGGACAAGTCCGTCTCGAAGTAGCCGTTGGCCGTGAGCGCGGGCAGCGCGGTGACCCACACCGGGCCGTCAGTGGCTTGCACGGTCAGCGCGGTGTCGTCCTCGTCGACCGCGGCGGCCAGGAGGCTGCCGTCGGTGTCGACCCGAC
This sequence comes from Streptomyces sp. NPDC056948, assembly GCF_042674225.1. NCBI lineage: Bacteria > Bacillati > Actinomycetota > Actinomycetes > Kitasatosporales > Streptomycetaceae > Streptomyces > Streptomyces sp. NPDC056948. Next base: position 12,401 of record NZ_JBHUQX010000053.1, on the reverse strand, counting down.
CGAGGACCGGATCCTCCACGACCCCGACCCGCCAGGGCGAGCCCGGCGCGCACACGAAATCGATCTCCCACGTGCGGACGCCGACGCGCCCAGTGAGGCCCTGCACGATCAGATCCACCGGCCCAGGCGGCAGCCAGTCCGGCAGGTCGGTGATGCGGATCAGGTCGCCTTCGACCATGCCGAGGACGGTGTCGATCAGCTCAGGCGCCCTGTGCAGCCGCACCCTGATGACGGGGTAGCGGGCCTCGTCGACGGTGCCCAGGTGCATCAGCCAGTGCGCCATGGGCTCGGTCTGGTCATCGCCGTACAGGTTGAGAGTGGTCGAGTCGTCGTAGCGGCCCACCCCGAGCGGCGGCGGCTGCACCGACAGCGGCCCCTCCTCGAGGACGGCCCGGCCAGACGAGCCGCCCGTCCTCTCCACCGTGCGGTCGTTTCGTACGGCAGAGTCATCGTCAACCGGCTCCAGCTCGCCCAGCGACCGCGACCGGTACGACAACGTCAGTGCGGGCGCCTGGTTGTACTGCGACGCACGGGACCGGTACCGCAGCCCCAGCCGCTCCCGGTCCTCGACGAGGATCCCGCCGTCCGCGGCCTCGCACTGCCCCAGCTGCTCCAGGAGCGTGCCAGGACGTTGCGGCCCCATCCGTGCCTGCTCGGTGAACGTCCCCGTGACCGTGATGGGGATGCCCTCCTCGGCGCCGATGCGGAGCAGCCGCGCGCCGGCGGTTTCGCCGTCGTAGCCGGAGTCAGCGCTCTCGAAAATCTTGGTGTCGGTGGCCTGGAACACGGCCAGGTGCCCGAAGCTGGTGCCTTCCAGCCCGGCCCCGAAGGAGGACCGGACGTTGGTGACCACGCCCACGGTGCCCGCGAAGGTGCCCGTGTGGAAGTAGCCGGTGGGGAAGCCTGTGTTCAGCCAGCCGAGGTCGACCCGGACGTTCGCCCCTTCCTGCCGGGCGAACACGCGCACCCGGTTCCAACTGGTGAAGAAGGACGGGTCCGTGCCTGCTGTGGTCGAGGTCAGCAGCAGCTGCGTCCCCTCCCTGTCGAGCACCTCCAGCTGCACCACGTTGGTGCCCACTCGGACCCGGTACAGATTCCCGGTCCCGGAGGCTTGGATCTCGTACAGCACCGTGTTCGCCACTGGTGCCACCGGGATGTAGTTGACCAGCTCGACCTGCCACGGGCCCGTCCCGGAGGCAGGCGGCGGCACGCTCGCGGAGAAGCTGCCGCCGGCCTGGACCTCGGGAAGCGAAGATGCCCCGCCGAGCCGGTCGTTCGCGGCGAACTCGATGTTCTTGACCGTCATCGGCCGGGCGCCCGGCAGCGCGCTCGCAGCCGAGGTGGCCTCCTGGCCGTCCTCCATCGGCCAGTACGCGATCAGTGTGGAGTCGGACGGGATACGCCGCCTCAGCGTCGATTGGAAGGGCTTGTCGCCCTGGTTGAGGCGGCGCAGGATGCCCGCGCCCTCGCCCTCGACGGTGATGAGATGCCCGCCCCGGCTCCACTTGGCCGGCCAGTCGGAGTACTCGCCGCTGAAGAGGATCTGTTTGTTGGTGATGCCTGCGGACAGCGTCCACGTTCGGCCGGCACTGTCCACGAAGCTGGTGGTGCCCGCAGCTTGCGCCGTGAAGTCTGGGCTTGCGACGAGCGTGCCGCCGATGCCCGAGCGGACCTCTGCCTTGTACGTCCGGCCGACGGCTGCCTGCCGGGGAATGGTGGCGCTGAGCTGTTCTGGGGCGATGCACAGCGGGGCGCTGCTGGAGTAGATCGTCACGACGCCGGTGTCGCTGAGGTCCCCGCCGATCTGGGTCCAGGGCCCGGCGATGGACTCTGCCCAGTACAGGCGCATGGTGTAGCCGCCTGCGCCGTTGTCGGCGTCGAGGGTGCCGCGGAGGGCGGCACGCTTGGGCAGGCCGGAGGGAAGTGGAAGCCAGCCCGCTTTACCCACGGTGCCGTCGGTGGTGGTGTGGAGGTAGAGGTAGCCGTTCTCGATGCGCAGGTGGTACGAGCGGTTGCCCGCAGCCGTGTCCCACTTGCCGATGAGCATGTGGGCGCCGGCCTCGTACCAGTCGGTCTCGCCCTCCCACCGCAGGTCCAGATCGCCAGTGATGTCGAGGGCGGCGGTGTCCGGAGTGGTGGCGCTGTTGGCGGTGCCCGGCAGGTCCAGGTAGCGGGTACCCGTGTGCACGGATACCCGCATTGGCGTGTTCCGGCCGATCTTCCCGAAGTAGGGCGAGCGGGGGTTGCGAGGCGAGTAGAGACCGTCCGGGCTCTTGAGGGTGAGGGAGCAGGAGGCCGGGTCGACCGCCTGCCCCTCGCCCGTACGGCCGCGGGTGTGCGTGATGATGTCCCGCAGCTGCGCGTGCGGCGTGACATCGGTCCACACGCCCCCGATCTGGTACTCGACCCTCGCGCCGAGCGGGTCCTCCGGGAACGCCATCAGCCGCTTCTCCTTCCGGCCAGTACGAGGTCGACGTCGCCGCCGCCCTTCTTGCGGATACCGCGCCGCATCCGCTCCACGAGGTAGTCGTCCTCGGCGCGGCCGGAGGAGCGGAGTTCCAGCACGACGTTCTGCGACGCGGCCGCGCGGGCACGCCCGCTCGCCATGTCCCACGAGCCCGGCGCCGGCGTGTCCACCAGGGACGCCATCGACCGGTTCACGGCGTTCCGCTGGCCCTCCACGCCTCGGATGAGGCCCTGCGCGGTGTACTGGCCGACCAGCGCCATGACGCGGCTCGGGCTCTTGATGCCGAGCGCCTTCTTGATGCTCTTCGACATGCCCTTGGCGATCTTCAGCATCTGCGCCTCGATCGCCTTCTGCTGCTTCTGCAACCCGCGGATCAGACCGTTCGCAGCGTCGATCCCGGCGCCGTACATCGCGTTACCGGCCGTCGCCCCGGCAGAACCGGCGGCGCTGACGAGGAGCTTCTGCTGGGCGTTGATCTGCTTGATCTGGCCGCTGTTCGCGTTGGCCAGAGCAGCAGCCGCCGCCGAGCCCTGCTCCACACCGGCCTGCGCAATCTGGGCCACCAGGTCGGCGCGTACGCCCTTCTTCCGCAGCATCGCGAGATCCTTCGCGAAGGTCTGCGCTGCGACGGTGTCCTGCTGGAGCCCGGCCAGGATGGACCCCGCGGTGACCGGCCAGCCGCCCGTGTTGTCCTTCGACGTGATGTTCGCCGAGTCGAGGACGCCCTTCTTCACGTCCGCGGCGAGCTTGTCGCGGGCCTTGCGCTGGTCGGCGATGCTCTTCGTCGCCGCCTTCATGCGCGCGGCGAGCTTGGTCTCCTGGCCCGCGAGCTTCAGCAGCTGCTTGGTGCCGGAGGAGATCGCCTTGAGGCCCTTGGTCCGGCGCTTGCCCGGGTTGAGGCTGTCGCGGATGATGTCCGCCAGCTTGGTGGACGCGGACTTGACCTGCTTCGACGAGCCGGTCAGGCCGTCGATGAGGCCGCGAGCGATCCAACGGCCCTGCGCGCGCGTCACCTTCGACGGCGACGCGATCCCGAGTGCCTTGGCGATCGGTCCGGGGATCATCGACCGGGCCCAGCCGAGCAGCTTGGACTTGATCCAGCCGCCCATCGACTGAATACCGGACCACAGGCCCTGAACGACCGCGGTGCCCTTGGAGACCAGCAACCTGTTCAGCGAGCCGATCCCAGCAGAGATCTTGCCCGGCAGGGACCGGACATAGCCGATGAAGGCCACGACCTTCTTCGCCGTCGCGACCTGGAAGGCCTGCCAGGCAGCGGCCGCCCGTGCCGCCAGCTTCGACGCCATGCTGGAGACCGCGGACGCCACCTTGCCCGGCATGGTCGTCACCCACGCGACCAAAGCCAGAAGCTTCTTGATCGCCCAGTCCTTCATCTGGCCGAACCAGGCGCTGACCTTGCCGGGGATCTGCCCGAGCCACGCGATGCCGGCCAGGATGCCGTTGACCGCGACCTTGATTTGGTTCACGGCCCACGTCCACGCCGCCAGCGTGTAGGCCTTGACCTTGTCCCAGTTGGCGATGATCAGAGCCACCAGGCCGATGACGATGCCGATGATCCAGCCCACGGGGCCCATTGCGATCAGCCACTGCGCCGCCATGGTCGCCGCCCAGATCACCGCGCGGCCGGCCATCAGCGCGAACTGCGCCACCGTGACAGCGGCAACGCGCAGGATCCCCACCAGCCACGTCGCGGTCATGCGCGCGGCCGACGCCGCCCACACCGCTGCCGTCCGCAATGCGTTGGCCGTCGCGGAAGCAGCCATCGCGATGAACGACCCGACCGCGCGCGCCTTCATCATCGCCCAGGCGCCGGCGGTGCGTGCCGCTGCACCGACCTGGATCGCGGCGCCCTTCACCGCAGAGGCACCCGCCGTGACCCAGCCCCACATCACACGGCCAGCCGCCACGGTGGCCGTGACGCCCATCAGGACGAGAGCCGGGACCAGCACCGCCGTGATGACGCCAGCGGCGATCTTGAAGGCGCCCGAGTGCTCCTTGATGAAGCCGCCCAGCTTGATCACGACGGGGATGACCTGGCCGCCGGTGAAGTCCACCAGCTCCTGCATGGCGCCGCGCTTGAAGCGCTCCAGGTTCGCGGCCGCCGTGTCGTGGACGCTCTTGCCGAGCTTGTCCGCCGCGCCGGTCGCCTTGTTCATGCCGGACGCGGCTGCCGCCGACGCGGGGTCGAGGGCGTACAGGGCATCGCCCATGACGATGCCCGGGTCGCCGAACAGGGCGCCCGCGGCGGCCAGGCGGTCGGTCTCGTTGGTGGTCTTGCGGAGCGCGTCCGTCGTCATCTGGAGCGCTTCCTGGCCCGACTTCCCGCCCTTCTTCAGCTTCGCGACGATGGTGTCGGCGTTCAGGCCGATGCCCTTGAAGGCGTCCTCGACCGGCTTACCTCCGGCCAGCGCGCGCTCGCCGAACTGGCCGATCGCATCAGCGACTTGGTCGCTGTCGCGGGCGCCCTTGGCGATGGCCTGGGTCATGAGGCCAATGGCGGTCTTGCCGTCCAGGCCGACCCGCTTGAACTGGACGCTGTACTCGTTCAGCGTGTCCAGGAAGTCGTCGGCCTTGTTCACATTCGTGGTGAAGCCCTTGGCGATCAGGTCGAGGGCTTCGGTCGAGTTCTTCGCCAGCCCGGTGCGAATCAACTGGGACGCGGCGTTGGTGACCTTCGTCAGGTCCTGCCCGAAGAGCGACGTCAGGTCGGCGACCTTCGTCGAGACCTTCTGGATCTCAGCGTTCGTCGCGTCGGCGTTGATCAGCCCCGAACCCATGACCGAGCCGATGGTGTCGGCGGCCGTCTGGAAGTCCGCGACCACAGCGCTCGTGTACAGCTGGCCCGCGAGCTTGCCGTACCGCTGCGCCTCCGCCGGGGTCTTGCCCAGCTGCGCGCCGAGCCGGGCGGTGATCTGCTCCTGCTCCATAGCCTGCCCGAAGGCGGTCATGAGGACGGCGCCCGCCGCGGCCCCGGCAGCGAGCGCGATCGTCTGGAGCCGGGTCAGGCCGCTCTCCGCCTCGGCGACCGCCTCATCGGCGCCGTCGCCCACGCCGTCTGCGAGGCCGTCACCGACCGCGTCCCCCGCCCGGCGACCGGCCGCGACGAACCGCCCGCGCGCGTTGCGCAGGCGCCCATCAGCGCCGCGGACCAAGCCGTCGCCGAGCCCCTCGCCCGCCTGCTCACCAGCACGGTCGGCATCGCTGCCCATCGCCTGCCCCGAAGCGCGCAGGGCCTGCTCGGCGCGGCGCAGGGCAGGGTCCACGGTGCGGTCGTCGACCGTGAGGATGGCGTTGAGTTCGCCGACCTGGAGCGCCACGGCTCACCTCCGTCGGGTGTTGGACTTGGGTTCCTCGGGAGGGTTGAAGTGGCGCTGCAGACGCGACTCGCAGGAGAGGAGGCCGAGGATTCGGCACTGGAGCCAGCGCCACGTGCGGCGCTGGAGGAGGCCGTTGCCCTCGGCGCGGCCCTCTTCGACGTCGATGCCGTACTCGCTGTGCAGGTCGGCCTCGATCAGCTCCCACCGATCGAGGAGCTTCTGCCAGCTCAGGTCTGCGTACGGTTGCGGCCGCGACCGCCCCTGTTTCGGCGCTGGAGTTCCGCCCTCGTACCACTCGTAGAGGCCGGTGACCGGGTCCCGTTCGCCGCAGCCCCGCCCGAGGAGGCGCGCGACATCTGCCGGCGCTCCGCCCGGTTCCTCGCCGCTTTTCCCGGGGCCTCGCCGGTGGCCCAGTACTGGCGGGCGGTGTCCTCGTCGGTGGTGATCCAGAACATGACCGTCAGGGACACGTGCTTGAACATGGACCAGCTCGTCTCGGCGAGGAGCTTGTCGTAAGCCGGGCCCAGGCAGAGCCGGTACAGGTCCAGCTCTTCCTCGTCGTTGAGGACGGCCGTATCCGGAGCGGTGCCCCCGGCGGCGAGGCGGGCCGCGAGGCTGGTGATGCGCTCGATCTTGACGCCTGCCTGGGCCGACGGGTCAGGAATGTGGTACTCGCGCACCACGCCGTCCTCGCCCTTGACCGGCAGGTCGAGCCCGTCGGAGAGGAAGTCGTCGAGCGCCTCGAACTGGCCCGCCATCAGGCCACCGGGTTCGCGATGAGCTGGAGCGGGCCGGTGCCGGTGAGGGTCATCTCGACCTGGTCCAGGGCGGTGTACTCGCCGCCGGACGGTGCCCACGTCACCAGGGCGGTCCCCTCGTAGGCTTCGGGCAGTCCGTCTCGGTCGTAGTAGCGGACGTGGACCTCGGACGCCGAGCCGAAGGCGAACGAGGCCGTACGGAACGCCTCGTGGGTGGGGTGGTACACCTTCACCTGGTCGTTGATCCGGCGGTTGATGGTGACGCCCAGTTCCCAGGCCTGACCGGTCTTCGTGTTGCCCGCCCAGCCGCCCGAGTCGTAGTCCGAGCTGTCCTCGATGTTGGGCTCGGCGCTCGGATTGAACTCGGTGATGCCGATCACGGACTGCCAGTCGGAGCCGTCCTTGGCGGCGGACAGGTCGATATCCATCTTCCAGCGCCGGGCGAGGGCGTTGGTGGGCGTGGGAGTGCTCATGCCGATCCTCTCAATCGATCAGGTAGGTCCCGGCCCTGTCGGCCCGGAAGTAGTAGTTCGCGGTCAGCTCCATGCGCTGCTGGCTGTCCTGACCGATCCAGGCCTGCGACTGACGCCACGACAGCTGCACGTGGACGTCGCCGCAGTCGTAGTGCCGCCGGTTGTGCAGGGCGTTGAAGACGAGGTCTGCCATGTCGTCGATCGCGTCCGGGGCACGGCCCGCTCGCATGCGGATCTGCACGCCGGTGATCGCGTTGGTGGTGTCGTCGTCGGCGACCGGATAGGCGGTGAGGCCGAGCGCCCGTTCCGGGGAGTCCGGCATGGTGCCGCGGAAGATCCCCGTGGACGGGTCCGAGATCACGCCGTCCGGGTCGAAGACACCGACGCCGGCCTCCTCGAGGAGACCGGCGATTCCGTCGAGGAGGCTGCTCGTGTAGCTCACCGCATCGCCCGCCTCACCTCGGCCGCGATGATCGCTGCCACGTCGGTGCGGGCCGCGTTCAGGCTGTTCTCCAGGTACTTGGCTGTGCGGCCGGGGGCGTGCCGGAAGTCGAGGCGCTCATGCTGGACGACGGCGTACGGGGTGTCGTAGGAGACCATGCCCGTCAGCGAGGGCGGGTCGACGCTGGCTGTGCCGGAGCGCTGGAGTTCCGCCTCGTCGAGCGGCACCACTTCGGTGCTGAGGCCGAGGACGTGCTCGGCAGCGAGGTACACGCCCCGGGCGGCGGCCGACCGTAGTTCGCGCGCCGCTGGAGCCCCGTTGAAGTGAAGCCGGAAACTCTGCGGCACAGGGACCTCCCCTATTCGAGCTGGATTTCCACGTGGTCAGGTGTGGGAAGTCCGCCCCCGTCGCGGTCCTTGAGCTGGATCACGGTGGTGGTCCGGCCGGAGGGGAGAGTCACCCGTGAGAGCGCGGGCGCCTGGGTGCCCGGGTCGGCGTACGCGGTCGTCGTGGAAGTGACCTCCTCGCCGCCCGGGTTGCGGACGGCGCGGGTCTGCTCATCGACGAAGCACCGCACCACCACGGGAGGCCCGTACTTGGGACCCTTGCTGGTGTCGCCCAGGTACGGCTCGACCGTGATCTGGTGCCGCATCAGGTAGCGGGGGATCCTCACAGCGAGGTCACCGCGCCCATGCGGAAGATGTCCGACGTCAGATCCAGGCTCAGGAGGGCATCCCAGGCGGCCGGGGCGATCTGCCGAGCCGGGGCGTCCTCGCCGGACACCGCGGTCACCGACCGGCCCAGATTCACGGAGCCGATGGACACCGAGCCCCAGCCCACCGCGTCCGCGCCCGACGGGTCCCCGACCTCCTCCCACCAGGCGGCCTGGGCGCACACCGCATCCCGGAGTGCTGCGATGACCAGAGGGTGGGTGGGCATGCCGGAGGCCGTGTCGACGTCGTACAGGCAGTAGCGCAGTACCTGCCGCTCCAGCATCCGGGACGCCTGCACCAGCCGTGTTCCGGTGGCCGCCGGCGCGGGCGACGTTCCCCCGGGGTGGGCCGCGTACTCGGCGACCGTGGCGTACACGCGGCCGGTCGCGGGCGCGGTCACCGTGAGCGACTCGGTCGCCGTCACCGGCGAGCTGTTCTTCGTGCCGCTCCACAGGGCTAGGTACAGGCCCGGGGCGAGGTCGACGGCCGGGGTCCAGCCGTAGCCGTACGAACCGGTCGCCGGGTGGGAGACACCTGTGGTGGTCGGGGCGAGGATGACGGTCCCGCCCGCGACGCGAGTGATGCCGATGGTGGGGGCGGTGTCGAGGTCGACGAGGGGGCCGCCCTCGTACTCGCGCCACTGGGAGAGGAGTGCGACGGCCTGCCCTGCGATCACATCCGTCATGGAGTCGTCCCATCCGTGATGAGGCCGAACGCCGCAAGGGCCGCGGCGAGGGACTGCCCAGCCGTGCCGTCGGTCCAAGAGCCGGTCACGGGCTGTCTCACGACGGGAGTGGCTCCCAGGAAACCGACACGAGCTGAGACGCCTGAGGCGAACCGCAGCACCTGCACCCCGTTCGCCGAGTCGACGAGGAGCACGTCATCAGAGCCCGGGGCCATCTGGAACGCCCACCGCTCATCAGCTTCGTCCGGTCCGTTCGCAAGGACGTAGGCCGCGAAGAAGCCGCTGCCTCCACGTCCTACCCGGTTGATTGCCGTGCCGCCGGAGACGAGGAGCAGCTGCCCGTTGACGATGGTGATGGTGCCGTTGACCGTGCCGCCTTCAGTGGACAGCAGGGCCGCCAGCGCCTCGGCCAGGCCGATCACCTGGTCGATGGATACGGCCACCGGGTCGTCGCCGTCCTCGGCGTGCGTGGCGGCGTGGGTGGCGTCGGCCTTCGTTTCGGCGGCCGCATCGACGTAGCCCCGTGAGGCCGCGGCGAGCGCGGTGTCCGGGAAGGAGTCAGGCAGCGTCAGCTCACCCGTCATCGTGTCCCCGGCCTTGGAGACCTTGCGAGCGTCGCCGGTCGTGCTGACGTAGCCAGTCGCGGCCATGGCCCCGTCCTCCCTTCGCAGGTGGCTGGACACGCGACAGGGAGGCCCGGAGGCCTCCCTGTGTCCCGTGCTCGGCTACGCAGACGCGCCGATGATGTGGATGTCGTACGTCACGCCCGTGCCCGCACCCGAGTTGGCCACCTTCAGCAGGTCGGCCGTGCCGGCAGTCACCGCGTACCCGGTCGCGTCCGCCACCCCAGTACCGACGGCGACGAACGCGCCCGGCCTCAGGGTGAGCGTGTGGGTCGCGCCCAGCAGCGTGGCCCACGGGTTGCTGCTCGCGGCCCCGACTACGACGTTGTTGGTGTTCCCGGCCGCCGCGGCGACGATGATGCCCTTGATCCGGGCGAACGTGATCGTCGCCCCGAACGCGTCGACCAGCGACCCGGCCAGGTCGAGATCCTCGGTCCCCGACGCAGCCAGCGTGCGCCGGTCGCTGAACACCCTGTCGGCCTTGCCCGCGCCCGTGCCCGAGCTGAGCGACACGGACCGGCTCAGGCTGTGCGGCGAGCGGGCGGTGCCCAGGTCGAGAGCCGTGGTGAGCTCAGCGAAGGCGCTGACCGCGAGAACGGTTCCGGAGAGCGGCATCAGCTACCGCCCCCGTACCGCTCCACCAGCTGCTCCTTGGTGAGGCCCTCGATGTCCGACTGCCGCTCCGGGTCGTCCTCGACCTTGCGGGCGTAGTCCTGCCACTTCGCCAGGCCCGCGTTCTTCGCCGGGGGCTTGTCGTGGCCGGCCACCTCGCTGTCCTTGACCGGGGTCAGCTCCTGGCCGACGGCCGGTCCGGCAGCCTCCGGGTTCTCCTCTCGGAGTTCCTCGTTGGTGAGCGGGACGTCCGTCGACGGGTCGTGCACACCGGGCGCGGTGAGCGTCGGCCGGGACAGGACACCGTCGTTGACGATCTCCCCCTCCTCGCCCTCGTCGAGGATCTTCCAGTTGTCGAGGGAGTCCAGACGAGCCGACTGGCCGTCCATCTCCACCCGGTCTCCGGTCCGCTGGTTGAAGTAGGTGGTCATGACGCGGGCACCGCCGTCCTGAGGTCGACCTGCACGAGGATCTCGGTCGGCGATCCGGCCGGCGAGGCGAGGACCACCGAGATGTTGTCTCCGGCCGCGCAGGACGCGTTCTGCACGGTGGTGTTCCCCGCCCATGCGTCGGTGCTGGTGGCCATCGGCGAGGCGAGGACGTCGGAGGCGCCCTTCTTCACCTGCACCGTGCCGCCCGTACCGCCAGTGCGGTACGCGCGCACGGCGATGACGCTCGCCGCGGCAGGGACCTTGAAGAGCTGGTAGGTGCCCGCGGTGCCGGAGGCGACGCGGACTTCCTTGCTGTAGGTGCGCGCGGTGGAGGTGTCGACCTCGCCGGCGCGCCCGTCCACGCTGTGGACCTTGTAGCCCATGGGGCTGTCCTTCCTGTGGGGAGAGGAGGCCCGCCCGCGCGGGGCGGGCGCGGGTGTCAGGCCGCGTCGGCGCCCTTGATGAGGACGGCGCGGTTGGCGTCGAGGGTCTTCGTGCCGTACAGGCAGTCGATCGACACGACCATCTGCTTCTTGTCGATGTCGTAGTCGCGGATGATGCGCAGCGCGAACCCCTTGTAGTTCATGATCGCCGCGTCGAGGGCGCCCTGCGGGAGCTCCAGCGGGCGGAACGCAAGGGCGAACGCGGTCTTGTGGAAGGCGACGTTGACCTCGGTGGTCGGCTGCCCGGACGCCGGCGACCCGGCGGGCTGGCCGATGTTCTGCGTCCAGAACGGGTCGAAGCCGGAGACGCGGGCACCCATGGACGCCTCCAGCAGGCCCTCGGTGCTGCCGCGCTTGTCGGCCTGCCGCCACGTCTTCTCCGCCACCCAGCGGGCCTTCGTGGTCGGGCCCGCGATGACGGCACGCTGCGTGCCCGGGACGTTCTTCAGGTCGAGGACGTTGCCCGCCTGGATGAGGACACGGGAGTCCGACCAGGGGTAGTCGCCGTTGTAGCCCGTGTAGTCCTCGCCCGCGGCGTTCGGGGTGGCGTCGCCGACTTCCTGCACGATGTCGTCGCGCAGGGCGAGGATGTCCCGGTCGATCTTCTGAGCGATGGCCTCCATGGCCGGGGTGAGGAGCTGCTCGTCGAAGTCCTGGACCTTCAGCGTCATGTCCTCGGTGGTGACCGCGAAGCTCACGTCGGCGAAGTGGTTCAGCGTCATGTTGACGCTGGTCTCCTGCGCCTCCTGCACCGTGATGCCCGCGGCGCGGTTGTACTCGTTGGCCGTGAACATGGCGGGCTTGCGGATGGTGATCGCGTCGCCCTGCTTGCGGTTGAACTCGGCCTCGTAGTCGCGGTGCACCAGGCTCGCCGCGACGGTGCTCTCGTACAGGTTGGCGAGGGCCTGGCGCGCAATCTGCTGTGCGGTCAGGAACGTGTTGGCCATGGGGTGTTACCTCCTATCCGGCTCGGCGCTTGCGGCGCGCGGCGCGGATCTCGTCGATGTCTTCCGGTTCGGAGGAGCCCCCGGCCCCGCCGTTGAAGTCGCTGCTCGTCCGGTCCGGCGCTGCGGACGCGGCCTTGAGCTTGGGGTTGTCCTCGACGGCCTTCTTGATGAAGTCGCCGACCTTCTTCGCGAACCCCTCGTCGGACGGGTCGAGCTTCGCCAGCTTCGCCATGAAGGACCGGCTGTCGGCCAGCTCGCCCGGGTCCGCCCCGTGCTTGGATGCGCCCTTGTAGATCGCCAGCTCGATGGACGTCCCTCGGTGCGCCTCGCGCTCCTCGGTGATCTGCCCCATCAGCTTCTCGGGGTCCGGCGGGGCTTCCTTCTCGTCCCGGTCCGGGTCGAGGAACTTCGCCAGCTCCTTGGCGAGGGAGTCCCGGGCCTCCTTGGCGGCCTGGTCCTTCGCTTCGAC
>NZ_JBHUQX010000052.1:0-31192 GCF_042674225.1 Streptomyces sp. NPDC056948 | reverse complement strand
GGCCGGGGCCGGGTGATCTTCCGAAACCGTCTGCCTGGACGGAGCCTCAGCGGCCGCGGCCCCTCCCCCGGCGTCCCCGGCCCTCGTCCGGCTCGTCCTCGTGCGGTCCGAGCAGCTCGTCCGCCAGGGAGGGCAGGTCGTCCAGCGGCGTCTCCTCGGCCCAGTCGGACCGGCGGCGGCGCGGCTCGCCCTCGGCGTCGACCTGGGGCAGCTCACGCGTACGGTCCTGGGTCCCGTCGGGGCGGGAGGCCGGGGAGTCGTCCCGGAAGTAGCCGGGCGGCACCCGGTCCGCCGGTTCGTCCCCGCGTACGGGCGGCAGCACAGCCGTCTCCTCGGCGTCCCCCGGCCGGACCGGAGGCAGCACGGCGGTCTCGTCCGCTGCCCAGGAAGGCGTGTCCTCGGCCCCGGGGCGCACCGCGGGCAGCACCTCGGTCTCCTCGCCCGCACCCGGCGGCACCGGCGGCTTCGGCAGCTCGGCCGTCACCTCGGCGTCGGTTCCCCCGGGGGTCCGGCCGCGGCCGGAGGCCTTGCCGTCGGGCCTTTCGCCGGCCTTGTTGCCGGTGTCGTTGCCGGCCTTGTCGTCCCGCACCCGGCGCAGCACGGTCGTCTCGTCCAGGGAGCCGGAACCGGAACCGGAGCCGCCCGGGGCGTTCTCCGGTGTCACCACGGGCGTCGGCACGGTCGCCGCGTCCTGAGCGTCCGACGCCCGGGACGCACCCTGCGGAGCCGAACCCTGGCCAGAACCCTGGGGAGAGCTCTTCGGTCCCGCCTCCGCGGCCGCGGCCGCCGCCTCCGCCAGGCGTCGCGCCTCCTCGGCCCGCAGCAGCGCGGCCTCGGCCTTGCGCTGCTTCTCCAGGCGGAGCGCCTCGGCCTCGGCACGCAGCCGGGCCTCTTCCTCGGCCTGCTTGCGGCGCCGGTCCTCCTCGGCCTTGCGGCGGGCCTCTTCCTCGGCCCGGGCCTTCTCCTCCGCGAGGAGCCGCGCCCGCTCCTCCTCGGCCTTCTTCTGCGCTTCCTCGGCCCGTCGCCGGGCCTCCTCCGCCTGCCGTTCGGCCTCGCGCCGCTGCGCCTCCTCGAGCTCGCGCCGCTTGCGCTCCTCCTCCTCGGCACGCAGCCGGGCGAGCTGCTCCTGGCGCTCGCGCTCCAGGCGCTCCTCCTCGGCCTTGCGGGCAGCCTCTTCCTCGGCCTTGCGGCGGGCCTCCTCCTCGGCCTTCTTCCGCGCCTCCTCCTGGGCCTTGATCTCGGCCTCGGACAGCGGCAGCACCTGGTCGAGCCGGTGCCGGATGACGGTCGTGACGGCCTCGGGCTCCTGGCCCGCGTCCACCACCAGGTACCGCCCGGGGTCGGCCGCGGCCAGGGTCAGGAAACCGGAGCGCACGCGCGCGTGGAACTCGGCGGGCTCCGACTCCAGCCGGTCGGGCGCCTCGGTGAACCGCTCGCGGGCGGTCTCCGGCGCGACATCCAGCAGGACGGTCAGATGCGGCACGAGCCCGTTCGTGGCCCAGCGGTTGATCCGGGCGATCTCGGTCGGCGACAGATCGCGGCCCGCTCCCTGGTAGGCCACGGACGAGTCGATGTACCGGTCGGAGATGACGACCGCGCCGCGCTCCAGGGCGGGCCGTACGACGGTGTCGATGTGCTCGGCCCGGTCGGCCGCGTACAGCAGCGCCTCCGCGCGGTGCGACAGGCCCTCGCTGGACACGTCCAGCAGGATCGACCGCAGCCGCTTGCCCACCGGCGTCGCCCCCGGCTCGCGCGTCAGCACGACCTCGTGGCCCTTGCCGCGGATCCACTCGGCGAGCGCCTCGGCCTGCGTGGACTTGCCGGCCCCGTCGCCGCCCTCCAGGGCGATGAAGAAACCGGAGGACGCGGACGCCTGCTCCGGGTCGTCGCCGCCGAGCAGCGCGTCCCGCAGGTCCTGCCGCAGCGGCACGCCGGAACGGTCGTCGACCTTGGCCAGCACCAGCGCGGCGACGGGCAGCAGCAGGGCGCCGGCGAGCATCAGCGTGAAGGCCGCGCCGCCGTGCGCGAAGACGAACTTGCCGCTCTCCAGCCGGTGCGGCCCGATCGCCGCCGCCACCAGCGGGGCGATCACCGCGCCGAGCGCCACACAGACCCGGACGACCGCGTGCAGGTGCTCGGTCGTACGGGACCGCCGGTACTCCTCGGCCTCCTGGTCGAGCAGCGTGTGCCCGATGTTGGCGGAAATGCCCGCGCCGACACCGGCCAGGGCGAGGATCAGCAGCACGGTGGTGACGTCCGGGACCAGCCCGGCGGCCAGCAGCGCGACACCGGTGAAGGCGATCACCAGAGCGAGCAGCCGGCGGCGCGACAGGGCGGGCAGCAGGGCGGGCGCCGTACGGATGCCGACGACGACACCGCCGGTGAGCACGCCCACGAACAGGCCGTACAGCACCGGGCCGCCGCCCAGGTCCTTGGCGTGCAGCACGGACACGGCGACGGCGGCGGACACCGCGGCGGCGACGGCCGCGCAGGCCAGCACCAGCAGCGGCATCGCGCCGGTGCGGCCCTTGTCGGCGCCGGCTGTGGTCTTCGGGCGGCGCAGCCCCTCGAGCGGCGACCGCGCGCGCGGGGTGCGCGTGGCGGGCAGCTCGAGGAAGGTCAGCACGGAGAGGGACGCGGCGAACAGCCCGGCCGCCACGTACGAGGCGAGGGCCGCCTGGTGCTGGCCGAACCAGTCGATGCCGACGCCCAGCAGGTTGTTGAAGAGGGCCGCGACGACGAGCACGACGGCCGCGAGGGGGATCGCGACGAAACCGGTGCGCAGCGAGAGCCGGCGCAGGGCGTCCAGGTGGTCGGGCAGCGGCCGGACCGTCGCGCCTTCCGGCGGCGGTGCGGGCAGCAGCGCGGGGGCCGCGCTCTCGCGGCACACCGTCCAGAAGCGCTCGGCGACTCCCGTCACGAAGGCCGTGACGAGGAGCATGGCCAGTGCGTCCTCGGGCATCCAGTCGATCCACAGGGGCGCGACGATGAGGAGCGCGGCGCGCAGCCCGTCCGCGCCGACCATGGTCCAGCGTCGGTCGAGCGGGCCGTCCTGGGAGGTGAGCGCCGTGAGCGGGCCGAGGAGCACGGCGCCGAACAGGAGCGTCGCGAGGATGCGCACCCCGAAAACGGTCGCCACTGCGAACGCCACGCCTCGGTAGCCGCCCCCGAACGCACCCTCGGCGACAGCCGCCTGGAGGGTGAGCAGGACCAGCACGAGAAGGGCCAGGGTGTCGCCCACACCGCCCACGAGCTGTGCGCTCCACAACCGCTTCAACTGCGGACGGCGCAGCAGGGCGCGGACGGCGCGCTCGCGGGAGTCCGCGACCAGGGCTTCGTCGGGGGCCGGTGGAGAGGCCGTGGGCTGCTCGGCTCGCGTCATGCATTCAGCCTATCGGCAGCCACCGACACCCTGGAGGGCCCGTCCTGGCATGCGCACGCCCCGACACCGAAGTGTTGCCGGGGCGTTCGCTTTTCGAACCCTGGGCGAAGACCCGGACCTTGGCGGCCCGGGTCCCGAACAGGTCCTGACCGGGCCTCAGTCCTCCGCCGGCTTCGAGGCGGTCGCCGTCTTGGCCGCCGTCTTCTTCGCCGTGGTGGTCTTCTTGGCCGTCGTCTTCTTCGCGGTCGTGGTCTTCTTCGCCGCGGTCTTCTTGGCTGTCGTCTTCTTCGCCGGGGCCTTCTTGACCGCCTTCTTGGCGGTCTTCTTCACCGGCCCCTTCGCGCGCTTCTCGGCGAGCAGCTCGAAGCCGCGCTCCTGGGTGATCGTCTCGACGCTGTCGCCGGAGCGCAGGGTCGCGTTGGTCTCCCCGTCGGTGACGTACGGCCCGAAGCGGCCGTCCTTGACGACGACCGGCTTCTCGCTCACCGGGTCGGTGCCCAGCTCCTTCAGCGGCGGCTTGGCGGCCGCCCGGCCCCGCTGCTTCGGCTGAGCGTAGATCGCCAGCGCCTCTTCCAGCGTGATCGTGAAGAGCTGCTCCTCGGCCTGGAGCGAGCGCGAGTCCGTGCCCTTCTTCAGATACGGGCCGTAGCGGCCGTTCTGCGCGGTGATCTCCTGGCCCTCGGCGTCGGCGCCGACGACACGCGGCAGCGACATCAGCTTCAGGGCGTCGTCGAGCGTCACCGTGTCCAGGGACATCGTCTTGAAGAGGGAGGCCGTACGCGGCTTGACCGCGTTCTTGCCCGTCTTCGGGGTGCCCTCGGGAAGGATCTCCGTCACATAGGGGCCGTAGCGGCCGTCCTTGGCGACGATCGTGTGGCCGGTGGCCGGGTCGGGGCCCAGTTCGTAGTCGCCGCTCGGCTTGGCGAGCAGCTCCTCCGCGAGGTCGACGGAGAGCTCGTCCGGCGCCATGTCGTCCGGGATGTCGGCGCGCTGGTGCTGCTCGGTGTCCTTCTCGCCGCGCTCGATGTACGGCCCGTAGCGGCCGACCCGCAGCACGATGTCGTTGCCCACGGGGAACGACGACACCTCGCGCGCGTCGATCGCGCCCAGGTCGGTCACCAGCTCCTTGAGGCCGCCGAGGTGGTCCCCGTCGCCGTTGCCGGCGTCGGCGGCACCGCCCTCGCCCGTGCCCTCACCGAAGTAGAACCGCTTCAGCCACGGCACGGACTGCGCCTCACCGCGGGCGATGCGGTCGAGGTCGTCCTCCATCTTGGCGGTGAAGCTGTAGTCGACGAGCCGCCCGAAGTGCTTCTCCAGGAGGTTGACCACGGCGAAGGAGAGGAAGGACGGGACGAGTGCCGTGCCCTTCTTGAACACGTAGCCGCGGTCGAGGATCGTGCCGATGATCGACGCGTACGTCGACGGGCGGCCGATCTCGCGCTCTTCCAGCTCCTTGACCAGGGAGGCCTCGGTGTAGCGGGCCGGGGGCTTGGTGGCGTGCCCGTCGACCGTGATCTCCTCGGCGCTCAGGGCGTCGCCCTCGGAGACCTGGGGCAGCCGGCGCTCGCGGTCGTCGAGCTCGGCGTTCGGGTCGTCGGCGCCTTCGACGTAGGCCTTCAGGAAGCCGTGGAAGGTGATCGTCTTGCCGGACGCGCTGAACTCGACGTCCCGGCCGTCGGACGCCGCGCCGCCGATCTTCACCGTGACGCTGTTGCCGGTCGCGTCCTTCATCTGGGAGGCGACGGTCCGCTTCCAGATCAGCTCGTAGAGCTTGAACTGGTCGCCGGTCAGTCCGGTCTCGGCGGGAGTGCGGAAACGATCACCCGAGGGGCGGATCGCCTCGTGGGCCTCCTGCGCGTTCTTGACCTTCCCGGCGTACGTCCTCGGCTGCGGCGGCAGGTAGTCGGCGCCGTACAGCTGCGTGACCTGGGCGCGGGCGGCGGCGACCGCCGTGTCGCTCAGGGTCGTGGAGTCCGTACGCATGTACGTGATGTAGCCGTTCTCGTACAGCTTCTGGGCGACCTGCATCGTCGCCTTCGCGCCGAAGCCGAGCTTGCGGCTGGCCTCCTGCTGCAGCGTCGTCGTACGGAACGGGGCGTACGGCGAGCGGCGGTAGGGCTTGGACTCGACGGACCGGACGGCGAACCGCGTCTGCTCCAGGGCGGCGGCCAGGGCGCGGGCGTTCGCCTCGTCGAGGTGGAGGGTGTTCGCGTTCTTCAGCTGTCCCAGGGAGTCGAAGTCACGGCCCTGCGCGACCCGCCTGCCGTCGACGGACTGCAGGCGCGCGACCAGCGACGACGGGTCCGACGAGTCTCCGGCGCGGCCGGTCGCGAAGGTGCCCGTCAGGTCCCAGTACTCAGCGGAACGGAAGGCGATGCGCTCGCGTTCCCGCTCGACGACGAGTCGCGTGGCGACCGACTGGACACGGCCCGCGGACAGCCGCGGCATGACCTTCTTCCACAGGACCGGCGAGACCTCGTAGCCATAGAGGCGGTCGAGGATGCGGCGGGTCTCCTGGGCGTCGACGAGCTTCTGGTTGAGCTGGCGCGGGTTGGCCACGGCGGCCTGGATCGCGGCCTTGGTGATCTCGTGGAAGACCATCCGCTTGACCGGGACCTTGGGCTTCAGCACCTCCTGGAGGTGCCAGGCGATGGCCTCGCCCTCGCGGTCCTCATCGGTGGCGAGGAAGAGTTCGTCGGACTCCTTCAGCAGGTCCTTGAGCTTCTTGACCTGTGCCTTCTTGTCGGCGTTGACCACATAGATCGGCTGGAAGTCGTGTTCGACGTCCACACCGAGGCGGCGGACCTCGCCGGTGTACTTCTCGGGCACCTCGGCGGCGCCGTTGGGAAGGTCGCGGATGTGCCCGACGCTCGCCTCGACGATGTATCCGGGCCCGAGATAGCCCTTGATCGTCTTCGCCTTGGCGGGCGACTCGACGATGACGAGTCGGCGGCCGCCCTCTGCGGTCTCGCTGGTCGGGGACAACTTCGCTCTTCTCTCCGGTCGACGCTGGGGCCTCCCCGGAGTCGCATGCCCGGGGCTGGGTCGTGGTGACGCTGCGGAGTGTGACGGTACAGCCCGCCCCCGTGTCAAACGGGAAAAGCCCACAACGGCCACTCGAACGGTAACCCGACTACCACCATTCCTGCCGCCCGGAGTGCCCGTACCCGGCCCGGCCCTATGCGGAGCGCGACCTCTCGATTACCGGTGGGCGCGACGCCGACTCGGGCTTCAGAGGCGGGTGAAGCACCAAGTTCCGACCACCAGGGCGAGCACCGCGACGACGCTCGCGAGGGTCGCGGATGCGACAGGCCTCACACCTTCGGCGACGGGCCGGTGCTGACGTACGCGCGTCACGGTCCACGCCAGCAGTCCGCCTCCGAACAGGGAGAACACGGCTCCCGCGAAGATCGCCGGTTCGCTCTCCATGGCCCCCGTGCCTCTTTTCCTCAGTCCGCGACTCTCCAGCCCCGGGAGGCTGACACGCGTGGGCGGCGGGCAGGCGAACCGTAGGTGAACGCCGGGGCGACGCGGCTGTCGATCCGGGAGGACCGACCCCTCGGGACCCGTTCGGGACGAGGTGTTCAAATCGACTCGAAATTTATTGGCGGCCCTCTTCGCCGGGCCCCCTCAGCCCGCCGCCTCGCCGGGTTCCCTCAGCGGACCGGCTCCAGGAACCCCTGCTCCACGAGCAGCCGGATCTGGGCCGGTGTGCGGTCGCGCAGCAGCACCGGGTCCTCGCCGATCAGCTGGGCGATGGCGTCGAGGATGCGGCCGGCGCTCATCGTGCCGTCGCAGACGCCCGCGAAGCCCGCGCCGACCGTGTCCACCCGGGTCGCCCGGCGCATGCCTCGGTTCTGGCGCAGCACGACATGCTCGGGGTCCTCGGCGCCGGGCAGCCCGACCTGTTCCTGCACGATCTCGGCGGCGAGCCGGAAGTGCCCTTCGAGCAGGGCGGCGTCGTCATGGCCGCGGAGGTGGTCGAGCCGGTCGAAGTGGGCCCTGATGGTGTCCCCGAGCGGCTGCTCGACCGGATGCGGCCACTCCTCCACCGTGAGGGAGGGCACGGCGGCACCTGTCCTGCGCAGGGTGATCCAGCCGAAGCCGACGGCCTTCACCTTGCGCGCCTCGAACTCGTCGAGCCATGCGTCGTACCGCGCCCGGTACTCCACCGCGTCGCCCTCATGGTCGCCCGCGTCCCGCAGCCACAGCTCGGCGTACTGGTTGACGTCCTGCACCTCGCGCTGCACGATCCACGCGTCGCAGCCCCGGGGCACCCAGGACCGGAGCCGGTCCTGCCAGTCCTCCCCTTCCACGTGCTGCCAGTTGGCGAGGAACTGCGCGAACCCGCCCTCGTTCAGCCGCTCCCCCGCCTCCTGAACGAGCGTGCGGCACAGATCGTCCCCGCCCATGCCGCCGTCGCGGTAGGTGAGCCGGGCACCGGGAGAGATCACGAACGGCGGGTTCGAGACGATCAGGTCGTACGTCTCGTCGTCGCGGAACGGTGTGAAGAGGGAGCCCTCGCGCAGATCGGCGGCCGGGGCACCGGACAGGGCCAGCGTGAGACCGGTGATGTGCAGCGCGCGCGGGTTGAGGTCGGTGGCCGTCACCCGGGTGCTGTGCCGGGCCGCGTGCAGTGCCTGGATGCCGGAACCGGTGCCCAGGTCGAGGGCGGCGCCGACGGGCGTACGGACGGTGATGCCGGCCAGGGTCGTGGAGGCGCCGCCGACGCCCAGGACAACTCCCTCGTCACGGCTGCCGATCCCGCCGGCGCCACCGACCGCGCAGCCCAGGTCCGACACGATGAACCAGTCCTCGCCGCCGGGCCCGCCGTACGGCCGCACGTCCACCGTGGCGGCGAGCTCGTCCGCGCCGGCCCGCTTGAGCCAGCCGCTCTCCAGGCAGGCGTCGACGGGCAGGGCGTCCGCCACGCGCGCGTGCGGCACGGGCTGCTGGAGCAGGAACAGCCGGACGAGCATCTCCAGCGGGGTGTCCCCGCGGGTCGCCCGGAGCGCGGGCACGGTCTCGCTCCGGGCCAGCGCCGCGTACGCGGGGGCGCCCAGCAGTTCGAGCAGTCCGTCGGCGGTGAAGGAGGCCCCGAGCAGGGCGTCCCGGAGCCGGGCGGCGACCTCGGGGCGGTCGGGGGCGGGCAGCGGGGACCGGGGTGACTGGCTGGCGTTACTCACGCCCCCCATTGTGGCCGCCGGAACCGGTGGCGCACGTGCCCGTGCCGGGGATCCGGTGCGCCCTCGCCGGCCGGCTCGATGTCACTCCCGACTCAGCAGTCCCCGGCGCCGCATGTTCCTCGCTCGGCTCTAGGTCGCCGACGCCGGCCCGGTGGCCGCCTTGCAGCTCGACTGCCGGGCCATCGCCTGGCCGACCTCGCCCTCCTCCAGGTTGCTGAGCGCGTCGTTCCCGCTCTTGCTCAGCTTGTCCAGCTCGGTGGCGATGTCCTTGAGACCGTCGGCGAACTTGCCCTGGTCCTTCGTGTCGAGCCCGTCGACCTGCTTCTTCAGCGAGGCGTACGACGCGGAGATCGTGTTGAGCTCCTTGACCGCGTCCTTCTGCTTCGTCTCGCCGTTCTCGACGTCCGGCGCGCCGGCCTTGTTCACCGCGGTCCCGATCGCCTTGTAGGCGTCGGACATGTCCTGGAAGGCCTGTGCGTCGGTCTTCTGGACGTTCTCCGGTGTGCTGTTGTCCGAGGTCTCCTTCTGGATCGAGGCATTGGCCGACTCGATCTTCTTGGCCTGCGGCTGTACGGCGTCGCAGACGTCCTTGGCCCAGGAGTCCAGCTTCTCGTTGTCGTCACCGCCGCAGCCCGACAGCGCCAGTACCAGTACCGCACCGCCGGACAGTGCGGCCGCGAGCTTCTTGTTCACCGGTTTGGTCCCTTCCATGGCTCTCGGCCCCGGAACATACACGCCAGAGGCACGGCAACCCCACGCCGAGCACCTATTAAGACCTATTTGTTACCTTTTGCTCCAAGCGAGATAAGGCTCACGACGTGATCGTGCGGACACACAGAGCGGGCGGACGACGCGCCAACGCGCGCCGCCCGCCCGCACCTTGAGCTGGGGCTCCACGGACCTCCCTACGAAACCACCGCCGGATCCGGAGACTTGGGTTCCGGTTCGGCATTGTCCTCGTCACCTACGGCGATCCCGCGCCGCTTTGACACGTAGACCGCCCCGGCGATCACGGCGAACGCGAGCGCCGCGATCAGGATCCGCACCCCGATGCTCTTGTCCGGGCCGTAGGAGAACTTGATCACCGCGGGCGCGATGAGCAGCGACACCAGGTTCATGACCTTGAGCAACGGGTTGATCGCGGGACCTGCGGTGTCCTTGAACGGGTCGCCGACGGTGTCGCCGATCACGGTCGCCGCGTGGGCCTCGCTGCCCTTGCCTCCGTGATGACCGTCCTCGACGAGCTTCTTGGCGTTGTCCCAGGCGCCACCGGAATTGGCCAGGAACACCGCCATCAGCGTGCCCGTGCCGATCGCGCCCGCCAGGAACGCGCCGAGCGGACCGACGCCGAGCGTGAACCCGATGAAGATCGGCGCCAGCACGGCCAGCAGACCTGGCGTGGTGAGCTCGCGCAACGCGTCCCTGGTACAGATGTCGACGACCTTGCCGTACTCCGGTTGCTCGCTGTAGTCCATGATCCCGGGCTTCTCGCGGAACTGCCGGCGCACCTCGTAGACCACGGAACCCGCCGACCGCGACACCGCGTTGATCGCCAGCCCCGAGAAGAGGAAGACGACCGCCGCACCCGCGACGAGACCCACGAGGTTGTTGGGCTGCGAGATGTCCATCATCAGGCTCATCGGCGCACCTTCGCCGCCGAGCTTCTCGCCCACGTCACGCGCCCCGGTGATGATCGCGTCGCGGTACGACCCGAACAGCGCCGCCGCCGCGAGCACGGCCGTGGCGATCGCGATGCCCTTGGTGATGGCCTTGGTGGTATTGCCGACCGCGTCCAGGTTGGTGAGCACCTGCGCGCCCGCCCCCTCGACGTCACCGGACATCTCCGCGATGCCCTGCGCGTTGTCGGAGACCGGCCCGAAGGTGTCCATCGCGACGATCACGCCGACCGTGGTGAGCAGGCCGGTACCGGCCAGCGCCACCGCGAACAGCGCCAGCATGATCGACGTACCCCCCAGCAGGAAGGCCCCGTACACGCCGAGGCCGATCAAAAGGGCGGTGTAGACGGCGGATTCGAGACCGACGGAGATACCGGCGAGGACGACGGTGGCCGGACCCGTGAGCGACGTCTTGCCGATGTCTCTGACGGGCCGCCGGGTGGTCTCGGTGAAGTAGCCGGTCAGTTGCTGGATCAGGGCGGCGAGCACGATGCCGATGGCCACCGCGACGAGCGCGAGGACCCGCGGGTCACCGTCCTTGCCCAGGATGGCCGCGTCGGTGACGCCGTCGAGCTCCGAATACTTCCCCGGCAGGTAGACGAACACGGCCACCGCCACCAGCACGAGCGAGATCACCGCGGAGATGAAGAACCCGCGGTTGATCGCGCTCATACCGCTGCGGTCGGCGCGCCGGGGCGCCACCGCGAAGATGCCGATCATCGCGGTGATCACACCGATCGCCGGCACGAGCAGCGGGAAGCCGAGCCCGGCGTCGCCGAAGGCCGCCGAGCCCAGGATCAGCGCGGCGACCAGGGTGACGGCGTACGACTCGAAGAGATCGGCCGCCATGCCCGCGCAGTCGCCGACGTTGTCGCCCACGTTGTCGGCGATGGTCGCGGCATTGCGCGGATCGTCCTCCGGAATGCCCTGTTCGACCTTGCCGACCAGGTCGGCGCCGACGTCGGCGGCCTTGGTGAAGATGCCGCCGCCGACACGCATGAACATCGCGATCAGCGCGGCCCCGAGGCCGAAGCCCTCGAGCACCTTCGGCGCGTCGGCCGCGTACACCAGCACCACGCACGAGGCGCCCAGCAGGCCGAGGCCCACCGTGAACATGCCGACCACGCCGCCCGTGCGAAATGCGATCTTCATCGCTTTGTGCGAGACGGCGGTCAGATCCTTTTCCGGCTCGCCTGCCGCCGGGGTGGCTTCACGTGCCGCCGCGGCGACACGCACATTGCTGCGTACGGCGAGCCACATGCCGATATAGCCGGTGGCCGCCGAGAACGCCGCTCCGATCAGGAAGAACACCGAACGTCCGGCACGCTGATTCCAGTCGTCAGCGGGCAGCAGCATGAGCAGGAAGAACACGACCACGGCGAATACGCCGAGCGTGCGAAGCTGCCGTGCCAGATAGGCGTTCGCGCCCTCCTGGACCGCCGCCGCGATCTTCTTCATGCTGTCGGTGCCCTCGCCGGCCGCGAGTACCTGGCGCACCAGGACCCCCGCGACCGCTAGTGCCGCCAGCGCGACGACCGCGATGACCACGATGAGGACGCGGTTGCCATCGGTCAGTACGGCGGCTGCGAGGTCTGTGGGTTGGCCCGACTGTCGTGAGATGAAAAGCCCCGCCATTCGTCCTCCTTGACGCTTGGGCTGAGCTCAAGATGTGGACGGGATTGTAGGTACCGGAACCTGATCAAAACAGAGCGCGATAAACGGAATCGGCCTTCCGAGGTAATGCCCTGAAAGCATTCCGAAGCGTCCGTTGAGCACGCGAATGATCGTGAACGAATTCACGCGGTGAACGGCACAGGAACTACTGTAAAGGCGAGCACTGACAGCCGCACATGACGAAGGGCCCCACGAGTGGGGCCCTTCGTCTGGAACGGTGTGCGCCGTGGCCGGTTCAGACCAGAATCGTCGGCGGCGGCGTGGTCGGCCACGTCATCTTGATCAATCCGCCGTGCTCTCCCGCGCTGACCTCGACATCGTCGACGAGTCCGCTGATGACCGCGAGGCCCATCTCGTCCTCGTCGGCTTCCCCGTCGGGGTCGCCGGGACCGGCTCCGGGCACGTGCTCACCCGGGACCGCGTGCGGGGCCTCGTCGCCGACCTCGATGGAGAACTGCTTCTCCTCCTCGATCAGCAGCACCTTCACCGGTGCCGAGATCCCGACTGCCTGGTGCAGCCCGACGGCACGGGTGCACGCCTCGCCGACGGCAAGCCTGACCTCGTCGAGGACGGCCTCGTCCACTCCGGCCCTGCGCGCCACCGCTGCCGCCACCAGTCGGGCGGTCCTGACGTGCTCGGGCAGCGCGCTGAAGCGGAGCTCAACGGTGGCCATGCATCCCCCTCGCAACTACGGGCGTGCTGTGGGGAGGCTCCGGGCCGCCGAAAGCCCGGGCCCCCTCGGTCTTCACTTCTGCCGAACTTCGGCCGGCCCGGGCGCGAGGCCCGGTCCGGTGTCAGTCGGTGGCCGCAACCGCTTCCTCGACCGAGGTGTGAATCGGGAACACCTTGGTGAGGCCGGTGATACGGAAGATCTTCAGAATGCGCTCCTGGTTGCAGACCAGGCGCAGGGAGCCCTCATGGGCTCGCACACGCTTCAGGCCGCCGACCAGTACGCCGAGTCCGGTGGAGTCGAGGAAGTCCACGCCCTCCATGTCGACGACAAGGTGGAAACTGCCGTCGTTCACCAGCTCGACCAACTGCTCGCGCAGCTTGGGCGCGGTATATACGTCGATTTCGCCACCGACCCTGACGATCGTGCGATCGCCCATGGTCTCGGTCGACAGGGACAGGTCCACGGATCCTCCAGCACCTTGCTATCGAGCGGTCGCCCTTGGGGCACTCGGCTTCAGCCCTTGGACGCTTCGCCAGCCGCGATGGCATTCAATCACTTACCGGCAGGCGTGCACGACGCCTTGGCTCCATTGTCCGTCACGCCAGTGACACACTCGGTGCCGATGGCCAAGAATCACCGATCCGATCGAACCCCGACGGACCCCGCCTCCCGACCCGCGCCGGGCGTGGTCCTGGACCGGCTCACATCCGGTCCGAGCAGGGCTTCGCGCGTTACTCATACGGAGCACTTGCCCCCGCGCGAGGGTCGGCATGCCGTCTGGCCGGACCGGATCCGCGCGGAGGTCGTCGCCGCCGTGCGAGCCGCGGGCATCGAACACCCCTGGGCGCATCAGGCGCGTGCGGCCGAGCACGCGCTGGACGGCGACTCGGTCGTCGTCGCCACGGGCACGGCCTCCGGCAAGTCCCTGGCCTACCTCGTGCCGGTCCTGTCCACCCTTCTGGAGGGCGCCGAGGCCCCGAACGGCCGCGGCGCGACCACCCTCTATCTGGCTCCCACCAAGGCTCTTGCGGCGGACCAGTGCCGTTCGGTGAAGGAACTTTCACATCCGTTGGGCCATTCGGTGCGCGCGGCCGTCTACGACGGCGACACTCCGTTCGAGGAACGCGAGTGGATCCGCCAGTACGGCAACTACGTCCTGACCAACCCGGACATGCTGCACCGCGGCATACTTCCGTCCCACCCCCGCTGGTCCTCCTTCCTGAAATCGCTGAAGTACGTCGTCATCGACGAGTGCCACACCTACCGCGGCGTGTTCGGCTCGCACGTCGCCCAGGTGCTGCGCCGGCTACGCCGTCTGTGCGCCCGCTACGGGGCCTCACCCGTGTTCCTGCTGGCCTCCGCCACCGCCGCCGAGCCCTCGGTGGCGGCCCGCCGCCTCACCGGCCTGCCGGTGCTGGAAGTCGCCGACGACGCCTCCCCGCGTGGCGAACTGGTGTTCGCCCTGTGGGAGCCGCCGCTGACCGAGCTGCACGGCGAGAAGGGCGCCCCCGTCCGCCGCACGGCCACCGCCGAGGCCGCCGACCTACTGACCGACCTCACCGTGCAGGGTGTTCGCTCGGTCGCCTTCGTGCGCTCCCGGCGCGGCGCCGAGCTGATCTCGGTCATCTCCCAGGAACGTCTGGCCGAGGTCGACCGGTCGCTGGCCCGGCGTGTCGCGGCGTACCGGGGCGGCTATCTCCCGGAAGAGCGCCGCGCACTCGAACACGCCCTCCATTCGGGTGAACTGCTGGGCCTCGCCGCGACGAACGCC
The DNA here is from genome assembly GCF_042674225.1 of Streptomyces sp. NPDC056948. Taxonomy (NCBI): domain Bacteria; kingdom Bacillati; phylum Actinomycetota; class Actinomycetes; order Kitasatosporales; family Streptomycetaceae; genus Streptomyces; species Streptomyces sp. NPDC056948. The sequence goes on along the minus strand of NZ_JBHUQX010000052.1, from coordinate 16,830 downwards.
CTCGAACTCGGCATCGACATCTCCGGTCTCGACGCGGTCGTCATCGCCGGCTACCCGGGCACCCGCGCTTCCCTGTGGCAACAGGCGGGCCGGGCCGGACGGTCCGGGCAGGGGGCGCTGGCCGTCCTGGTGGCCCGCGACGACCCGCTGGACACCTTCCTGGTCCACCACCCGGAGGCCCTGTTCGACCAGCCCGTCGAGTCCACGGTCCTCGACCCGGACAACCCCTATGTGCTGGCCCCGCACCTGTGCGCGGCCGCGGCGGAGCTTCCCCTGACGGACGAGGACCTCGACCTGTTCGGACCGGCCTGCGAGGCCCTCCTGCCGCAACTGGAGGCCGCCAAGCTGCTGCGCCGCCGCACCAAGGCCTGGCACTGGACCCGCCGGGAGCGCGCCGCCGACCTGACCGACATCCGCGGTGAGGGCGGACGCCCGGTCCAGGTCGTCGAGACCGGCACGGGCCGGCTGCTCGGCACAGTCGACGCCGGTGCCGCGCACTCGACGGTGCACGAAGGCGCGGTCCACCTCCACCAGGGCCGCACCTACCTGGTGCGCTCCCTGGACATGGAGGACTCCGTCGCCCTCGTCGAGGAGGCCGCCCCGCCGTACTCCACGGTCGCCCGCGACACGACGTCGATCTCCGTCCTGGAGACCGACACCGAGATCCCCTGGGGCGACGGCCGCCTCTGCTACGGCTCCGTCGAGGTCACCAACCAGGTCGTCTCCTTCCTCCGCAGACGGCTCATCACCGGTGAAGTGCTGGGCGAGACGAAACTCGACCTCCCTCCTCGTACGCTGCGCACCCGGGCCGTGTGGTGGACCGTCACCGAGGACCAGCTGGACCGGGCCCGGATCAACCCGGAGATCCTCGGGGGCTCCCTGCACGCCGCCGAGCACGCGTCGATCGGCCTGCTGCCCCTCTTCGCGACCTGCGACCGCTGGGACATCGGCGGCGTGTCGATCCCGCTCCATCCCGACACGCTGCTGCCCACGGTCTTCGTGTACGACGGCCACCCCGGCGGCGCGGGCTTCGCGGAGCGCGCCTTCCACACCGCCCGCACCTGGCTGACCGCCACCCGCCAGGCCATCGCCTCCTGCGAGTGCGACGCCGGCTGCCCGTCCTGCATCCAGTCCCCCAAGTGCGGCAACGGCAACGACCCGCTGCACAAGAGGGGGGCGGTGCGGCTGCTCACGGTGCTGCTGGAGGGCGCCCCCGAGGAGAAGGAGACGGCGGAGAAGGAGGCGGAGGAGAACGCGGCGGCTGAGCAGCCGCCCGGAGGCCCGGAGGCGCCGAGCGGAGGTCCGGAGGAGCCAACCGGAAGCCCGCAGGAGCCGACCAGAGGCCCGCAGGAGCCGACCGGAGGCCCGGAGGAGCCGCCCGGAAGCCCGGAGGAGCCGCCCGGAAGCCCGCAGGAGCCAACCGGACGCCCGAAGGAGCCGCTGGAGAGCCGGCCCGCGTCCTCCCCGCCGCCGACGGGAGCTCCAGGGGAGCCGTCGGAGGCCCCGCCCGCGCCCTGACCTCCGCCGTGAACGGCCCGCGTCCCGACGCCGCCGTCACGTCCGAGATCTCGCCGACGACCTCGCACCGCACGAGCCGCACGCCCTGTGCCCGTGCCACCCGGCCGGCCCGGGCACAGGCCGCCGTACCGCCCTCGACCCAGTGGTCCGCCGCCGCGAGCGCCGCGAGATCCGCACCGCCCGCCGCACGGTGCCGGATCGCGACGGCCTGTCCCAGCGCGAGGACCACGCCGAACACCACGCACAGGACGGCGATCGCCCCGACGCTCCAGACGGTGGCGGAACCCCGGTCCGAGACGTCGAGCGTCATACCCCGGCGTCTCATGTGCCCACCGCCTCCTCCACCGACGCCACGGCCTCCTCGCGCACGGCGAAGGACAGCCCGCGCAGCACCGGCGGTTCGGCCACGACGATCACCCGGACGTGTTCCGCCTCCCGGCTGACGGTCACCTTCGCGCCGGGCGGCGCCGCCTCGCGGGTCAGCCGCACGACCGCGTCGGGCGGGTCCTGGCGGGCCGCGGCGCGAGCGCCCGTCCGTGCCGCGTCCACGCACTGGATCTGCGCGGCCACCGCCAGCAGACCGCACACCAGCGCCATCGCGAACATCACCAGCACGGGCAGCACCACGGCCGACTCCGCCGTGACGAACCCCCGGTCCGAGCCCCGCTCACATCCGCGCATCGAGGGCTTCCGTCACGATGCTCTGCAGCTCCGCGCTGACCGCGCCGCTGGTGACGACCTTGTAGAGCACCACCGCGAACGCCACCGCCGCGACGATTCCCATCGCGTACTCGGACGTGACCATCCCCGCGTCCCTCCGCGTCGTACGCATTCCGCACACCAGGGCACGCAGCCGTGCCCGCACCACCTGATACATCTCAACCTCCGTGAAAAAGTCCGAACTTCTGTCGGTGCCGCTGGCTTCTGTCGAGTGCCTCTGACTTCTCTCGGGTGCCGCCGGCTTCTGTCGGGCGGTATCCCGCGTCATCCACCACCCCCTCCGAGCACCCCGCCCGCGAGCCCGATCACCACGGGCAGTACGCCGACCGTGATGAACGCGGGCAGGAAGCACAGCCCGACCGGTGCGCTGACCATGACGCCCGCTCGGCGGGCCCTGGCCGTCGCGGCGCGGCCCCAGTCGGCTCGGGCCTCGGCGGCGAGCCGTGCGACCGGTGCGGCGGCGGGCAGTCCGGACACACCGGCCCGTTCGAGCAGCCGGGCCAGGCCTCCGGCGCCCGGGACGGCGGCCAGCCTCCGCCAGGCCGCACCCGGTTCGCCGCCCAGCCGGACCTCCGCCGCTCCACGCGCCAGGGCGTCGCCCACAGGGCCGCCCAGGGCCTCGCCCACCGCCTGCGCCGCGATCACCGGGCCGGCACCCGCCGCGATGCAGGCCGCCAGCAGATCGGCCGCGAGGGGCAGTTGCCGCGTCGCCTCGGCGAGATCGAGTGCCCGCGCGGCCGTACCCCCCGCCTCCTGCCGTAGCCGCCACCGCCACATCCCCACCGCACCGGCCAGTCCCACGGCGACACCGACGAGGCCGCCGGCCAACACCCAACCGGCGCACGCCACACCCGCGGGAGGCAGCCATGTCCGCGCGGCCCGCCGTAAGGCGAGGCGCGGGACGGGAGCGGTCGCCTCCCGGGACGACAGCTCGGCCAGCCGTCGCCGCATCCTCCGGCGGCGCCGCGCCTGCGTCAGCCACCGCACCGACCATCCGAGGGCCAGCACGATCCCCACCGCCGCCCCCAGCCTGTGGACAACTTCCCCGCTCATGCCGCCTCCTCCGCGCCCCTCACGATCCGCAGCACCCACCACAGCCCCAGGCCCTCCAGCGCACCGCCGACCACCAGACAGCCCAGGCCCGCCGCGGTGTGCAGCAGGACATGGAGGGGCTCGGCGCCGAGGGCGGTGCCGATGAGAAGCCCCAGGGCCGGCAAACCGGCGAGCATCACCGCCGTGGCCCTGGCGCCCGACAACTGGGCGCGAAGGTCGGAGCGTTGGTCCCGTTCGGCGCGCAGGGCGGCGGCGAGCCGGTCGAGTCCGGCCGCGAGCCCCGCGCCCTGGTCCACGGCCACCCGCCAGCACGCCGCGAGCCCCCGCAGCCCCTCGCCCCCCGGTTGCCGGGCCGCAGCCTCGAGCGCGCCCGGCACGTCGCCGCCGAAGCGCGCGGCCGCCAGAACCGTCGCCTGCGCGTCCACAAGTCCCCCGCAGTCCCGCGCGGCCCGCAACAGCGCCTCACCCGGCTGGCGTCCGGCCCGCACCTCCCCGGCGAGCGCCCCGCACAACGCGATCACCGCATCCGCCCGACGCTCCCGGTCCCGCCCCGCCCGGCCGGCCAGCCGGACCCGCCGCAGCAACGGCACCCCGGCCGCTCCCAGGACGACCGGGAGCACCGATTCCCCGAGCACCGCCAGCACCAGCCCGGCCACCGGTGACCACCACTCGGCCCGCAACCGCCCGCGGACCCGCCGCAGCCCACCGGTCATCTGCCGCCACCCGGGCTGCCCACTCCCGACGGCTCCGCCGCCCGCGAGCAGCAGTCGCGCCCGACGAGCCACCGAGTCCCGCTCGCCCAACAGCCAGACCGCCGCCCCCATACACGCCACGGCCGCCCCCATCGACATCTCAGCCACCCCCGCCATCACTCGCCCCCTTCAGTCCCTGCCATCGCTCGGCCCCTCGGTCCCTGCCATCGATCAGCCCCCTGAGCCCCCGTCACCACTCACCCGCCGCTGTCACCGGCGCACGGCCGACCTCACCCGGCCCGCTGCCGCTGGCCTCGCCGTCCTCGCTGCCCTCGCCGCGCAGCAGCCCCCGCAGCCGCTCCCACCCCCGTTCGCACACGAAGGCCTCCGCTCCCCACCGCAGCGCCGGCACCGTCCGCACCAGCCCCGAGGGATCCCGCTCCAGCACGTGCACCTCGGCGATGCGCCGCCGCCCGGCCCGGTCGCGTACGAGGTGCAGCACCACGGAGAGGGCGGCCGCCACCTGGCTGTGCAGCGCGGCCCGGTCGAGCCCGGCGGCCGTGCCGAGCGCCTCCAGCCGGGCCGGTACATCGGCGGCGGCATTGGCGTGCACGGTTCCGCAGCCGCCCTCGTGGCCCGTGTTCAACGCGGCCAGCAGATGCACCACTTCGGGTCCGCGCACCTCGCCCACGACCAGCCGGTCGGGGCGCATCCGCAGTGCCTGGCGCACCAGGTCCTCGAGGGTGACGAGGCCCGCGCCCTCCTGGTTGGCGGGTCTGGTCTCCAGCCGCACCACGTGCGGATGGTCCGGCCGCAGTTCCGCCGAGTCCTCGGCGAGGACGATCCGCTCGTCCGGTCCCACCAGCCCCAGAAGGGCACTCAACAGCGTCGTCTTGCCCGAGCCCGTGCCCCCGCTGACCAGGAAGGACAGCCGGGCGTCGAGCAGCGCGCGCAACACGCGGTCCCCGCCCGGCGGCACCGTGCCCGCCGTGACCAGCTCGCCGAGGGTGAAGGCACGCGGCCGTACGACCCGCAGCGACAGGCAGGCGCAGCCCACGGCCACCGGTGGCAGCACCGCGTGCAGCCGGGTCCCGTCGGGCAGCCGGGCGTCGACCCAGGGCCGGGCGTCGTCCAGGCGGCGCCCGGCCACGGCGGCGAGGCGCTGGGCGAGTCGTCGTACGGCCGCCGCGTCCGCGAAACGCACCGGCGTCAGCTCAAGGCCGCCGCCCCGGTCCACCCAGACCCGGTCCGGGGCCGACACCAGCACGTCCGTCACCGAGGGGTCGGCGAGCAGCGGCTCCAGCGGCCCGCTGCCGACCAGTTCGGACCGCAACTGTGCTGCGGCACCCAGGATTTCGGCGTCTCCGAGCACCCGCCCCTGTTCCCGCAGCGCCTGGGCCACGCGCGCGGGGGTCGGCTCGGCCCCACTCTCGGCCAGCCAGCGCCGCACCCCGTCGAGCAGCCCGGTGCCCTCGGGTCCGGACACCGCTTCGGTCACCGCACTCATGAGGCACCCGCCTCGACGAGCGCCCGCTCCCAGAACCCCTTGCAGAACCGGGCGAGTGGTCCGCGCGGGGCGGCACCCGGTGGTGCCGTGCCCTCGTCCGGGCGCAGCAGCCCCGGCTCGACAGGCAGCTCGCCGGCCAGGGGCAGTCCGAGCAGCCGGGCCACCTCCCGGTCGTCGAGCCCCGGCGGGTACGGCCCGCGGACCGCCACCCGCAGGTCGCGCAGGACCATGCCGACAGCGGAGGCCACGCGCCCGGCGGCCGCGACGGCCCGCAACTCGGCGGGCACCACCAGCACGCCGACGTCCAACTGGGTGAGCACCTCGGCGACCCCGTCGTCGATGCGACGTGGCAGGTCGACCACGACCGTGCCGCCCCGGCGCCGGGCCGCCGCGAGCACCGCGCGCACCGCCTGGGGCGGGACGGCGATCCGGTCGCCGCGGTCCCAGCTCAGCACCCGCAGCGAATGCAGCTCGGGCAGCGATTCCTCCAGGGCACCCCCGCCGACCCGCCCGCGGGAGGAGGCGAACGCGGGCCAGCGCAGCCCTTCGGCCGTTTCACCGCCGAGGAGTACGTCGAGTCCGCCACCCAGCGGATCGGCGTCCACGAGGAGCGTGCGCAGTCCCTCCCGCGCGGAGGTGACGGCCAGCGCGCAGGCGAGCGTGGACGCTCCGGCCCCGCCCCGGCCGCCGATGACCCCCACGGTGAGGGCGGGCCTGCCGACGCCCTCGGCCACGTCGGCGATGCGGTCGACGAGCCACTGCTCGCCGTCGGGCAGCATCAGGACGTGCTCGGCGCCGATCTCGACGGCTCGCCGCCACACCCCCGAGTCGTCCTGGTCCCGGCCGACGAGGACGACGCCCCTTCTGTGCACGGCCCCGCGTACGCGCCGCGCGGCGTCGTCGCCCACGAGGACGAGCGGCGCGGCCTCCCAACTGCCTCTGCGCTCCGGCACCCCGTGGTGCACCTCGGGTGTGGCGCCCGCCGCCGCGCACAGGCGCAGCAGGTCGTCGAGGAGGTCAGTGTCCTCGGTGACGATCAGTGGTCCGCCCTGCCGCCCTCCGGCGGCCGGTGGCGGATCGTATGTGACGGCTCCGGCCACGGTCATCCCCCTTCGCTGCATGCCTCGCGCGGCCCTGCGGCCCCGCGATTCCCAAACGTGGGAAGAACCGACAAGGCGGCCTCCCTATGAACGGCCGACAGAAACCGGCCAAACACCCCCCGGCAATCGGAACCGGCGATGAACTCGCCGCGAGCGGGGTGCGTGGGAATCACGGTGCAGCGATCCCGGAAATCGTGTGGATCTTGGTGGATAACTGTGGACGCCTCAACAGTTGTGAATATCGTCGTCACCCATACCGGTGACCCCCACAGGCCCTCTGTACGACTTCCACAGAGCAGTCCGACGGCTACACACCGTGATGGGACATGTACATGACAAGACGTCGCAGAGTGCCTGACCAGAACGGCATTTGGGCCGCAAGAAGAGGGAGAAAACCCACCCGGACATGCGACGACCCCCGCCGGGGGGGAGAGCGGGGGTCGTCCCCACGGCCGACTCGGGGGGGGAGGAGTCGGGCCGGGTTAGCACGGTCGCGAACGATCCGTGACTTCCATGGTGTACCCGAGAGCCCTCTCAGGCAAACCCACGCGCCCCACCTTACGCCGAATGGGCTGCCCCTATGCTCAGGGGCGTGGAAAACCACTCGTTGCCCCGCACAGCGGCCTTCTTTGACCTGGACAAGACGGTCATTGCGAAGTCGAGCACGCTCACGTTCAGCAAGTCGTTCTACCAAGGCGGTCTGATCAACCGCAGGGCTGTCTTGCGAACCGCATATGCCCAGTTCGTCTTCCTGGCCGGCGGCGCCGACCACGACCAGATGGAGCGTATGCGCGCCTACCTGTCCGCGCTGTGCCGCGGCTGGAACGTGCAGCAGGTGAAGGAGATCGTCGCCGAGACGCTGCACGATCTGATCGACCCGATCATCTACGACGAGGCCGCCTCGCTCATCGAGGAACACCACACCGCGGGCCGCGACGTCGTGATCGTGTCCACGTCGGGCGCGGAGGTGGTCGAGCCGATCGGTGAACTGCTCGGCGCGGACCGCGTGGTGGCGACCCGCATGGTCGTGGGCGACGACGGCTGCTTCACCGGCGAGGTGGAGTACTACGCGTACGGCCCGACCAAAGCCGAGGCCATCAAGGAGCTGGCCGCGTCCGAGGGGTACGACCTCAGCCGCTGCTACGCCTACAGCGACTCGGCGACCGACGTCCCGATGCTGGAGTCCGTCGGCAACCCCCATGCCGTGAACCCGGACCGTGCGCTGCGCCGCGAGGCCCTCGCGCGCGAGTGGCCGATTCTGGACTTCCACCGCCCGGTCCGGCTCAAGCAGCGCATCCCCGCCTTCTCCGTACCGCCGCGTCCGGCGCTCGTCGCGGTCGCCGCGATAGGCGCCGCGGCGGCCACCGCGGGTCTCGTCTGGTACGCGAACAGGCGCCGGGCGACAGTCGCCTGAGCCGATACGACCCCAAGTCCTATTTGAACCCAAAAGTAAAGAAGTGCAGCCTGGACTTCCGCTTACTGCGGGGCAGGAGTACAAAGGACTCAACGGCCCGCGAGACCAAGGACATCCGAGAGGATCACCTTAAATACGCATTTGGCCCCACGGACCGAGCATGAACACTGGGCACCCACGCGACGTCGACCCGTCGAATACGGGCCAGCCGCACCAGGGACGGGCAAAGTTCCCGACCTGATGGGCATATATCGAGGACGCTTGGTAACCCGATGCTCATGCCAGCGGCGGTACGAGTTTCTCGTACCGCCGCATCACTTTCCGGCCCCTGCGGGTGAGTGTCACGCGGCTCCGCGCTGCAGTGCCTCGCACACCGCCGTCGACTCGCGTGCCCCCAGTTCGACCGCCCTGCCGCAGTGGGCGATCCAGGCGGCCACACCCTCCGGCGTACCGGAGACGTACCCGTCGAGGGCTTCCAGGTAGGCGCCGCGTCCCAGCTCGGCGTGGCCGACCTCGGCCGGGCAGACCGACTTCGGGTCCAGGCCGCTGCCGACCAGAACGATGCGCTCGGCCGTGCGCGCGACCAGGCCGTTGTGGGACGTGAAAGGGCGCAGCGCGAGGAGTTCGCCGTGTACGACGGCGGCCGTCACCAGCGCCGGTGCGGTGCCGCCCGCGATGATCAGCCCGGCCAGCCCCTCCAGCCGGCCGTGCGTCTCGGCCGCGCTCGGCAGCGGCAGCGCGACGAGCGGCTCGTCGACCGGCTCGCCCTCCTGCCGGGGCCGTCCCACCTGGTCGGCCTGGTCGGCGGCGGAGACCAGGTGCAGCCGGGCCAGCACCCTCAGGGGTGACTGCCGCCAGATCGACAGCAACTGGCCCGCCTCGGCGGTGAGCCGCAGCGCGGCACCCACCGTGTGCGCCTCGTCGTCACCGCTGAAGTCCGTACGCCGGCGCACCTCCTCCAGGGCCCAGTCCGCGCCGGACAGCGCCGCCGAGCCCCGGGCGCCGCGCAGGGCCGCCTCGGAGGTGACCGCGTTGCTGCGCCGCCGCATGATCCGGTGCCCGTAGACCCGGTCCACGGCCTTGCGCACGGACTCCACGGACTCGGCCACACCGGGCAGCGCCCCCAGGGTCGCAAGGGGGTCGGCGGTCGCACCTGCTGTACTCATGAGTACGACCCTACGCATCCCGGGAGCCCTCCCCACGGTGGAGTGGCCTTCTTCACTGCGCTACCGCTTCGCGGCCGGAGCCCCGGGCACGCCCTTCGGGGCCGGAGCGGGGCCACCCGCGAGGAAGGACGCCCAGCCCTGCTTCGGCGCCTCGCCGACCTTCAGGGAGCGCAGCTTCTCCAGTGTCGTCGGGTCCTGGGCGTCCAGCCAGTCCACGAGCCGGCGGAACGAGACACAGCGCACCTCCTTCTTGGTGCACACCGCCTCGATGACCTCCTCGACGGCCCGCATATAGGTGCCGCCGTTCCAGGACTCGAAGTGGTTGCCGATGATCAGGGGCGCGCGGTTGCCGTCGTACGCCCGATGGAAGCCCTTGAGCAGACCGTCGCGCATCTGGTCGCCCCAGGAGTCGAACTTGTCGGGGTCGCCCTGCGTGGTGGTACCCGACTGGTTGACCATGAAGTTGTAGTCCATGGTGAGCTGTTCGTAGGAGTGCCCGGGGAAGGGCACGAGCTGCATGGACACGTCCCACAGGCCCTGCTTCCGCTTGGGCCAGACCTGGTCGTTGACGCCGCTGGTGTCGTAGCGGAAGCCCAGTTCGCGGGCCGCCTTCATGAAGTTCCGCTGGCCTTCGAGGCAGGGTGTGCGGGCGCCGATGAGCTCCTTGTCGTAGTCGAAGGGCAGCGGGGACGCGTTCCGCATGCCCGTGTTGGTCTTCCAGGTCCTCACGAACTGCTTGGCCTGGGCGATCTCGTCCTTCCAGTCCTTCACCGACCACTCGCCGACCCCGCCGCCGCTGCCGCAGAAGTGGCCGTTGAAGTGCGTGCCGATCTCGTTGCCCTCCAGCCACGCCAGGCGCAGCTGCTTCGCGGTTGCGGCGATGCCGCGGCGGTCGTTGAAGCCGATGTCGGAGCGGCCCGGTGAGTGCTGCGGCGGCCGGTAGAGGTCGCGTTTCTCGTCCGGCAGCATGTACACGCCGCTCAGGAAGTACGTCATCGTCGCGTCGTTGGCCTTGGCGACCTCGCGGAAGCGGGAGAACAGCTTCTGGCTGTCCTCGCCCGCGCCGTCCCAGGAGAAGACGACGAACTGCGGGGGCTTCTGGCCGGGCCGCAGCCGTTCGGGCCTGGGCAGGTGGGGCTGGGCGCCGGTGTAGGCGGTGGAGCCGTCCCCGATCAGCCGGACCGCGCTCTTCGGCGCCGGGGCCGGCTTCGCCGTCTGCGGGGCGGGATCTTCGTGCCGGGAAGTGCCGGTCGAGCAACCGGCGAGCGATGCGGCGCACACCGCGGCGATCACGCAGCCCGCGGCGATCCTGTGAGTGGCGGCCATGTGTCGCCCACCTTCTTCCTTCTCTCGGGTGCCGACAGCGCCGCCAAATTGGCACGGGACCGAGAAGGAATTAGTACGACAAGCCGATCAAATGGCCACTTCACTCGTCGGGGTGATTTATTCGCCCATTTGCCCGTAAAGTCTATGCCCGTCCTTTACTCTGCATTACGATCCGTTTACCGAGCGTTGATTCATCCCGCCGATTTATGCCGTGACCTACGGCCGCGACCGAACCCCGCCCCGAGCGGGAGCCCCAGTTACGCGACCGCGCAGCCCCGGAGGAGACGGGAAACAATGTCTGCCTGCGTCCCCACACGCGCCACCGACCCGAACCGGACCGAGCGCACCCACCCGCCCCACAGCCCGCCGCCGACCGGCCCCCGCCGCTTCCGGATCGCGGGTGCCGACGTGTCGGCCTCGATCGCGGTCTTCCTGATCGCCCTGCCCCTGTCCCTGGGCATCGCCCTCGCCACCGGCGCCCCCCTGCAGGCCGGCCTCGTCGCCGCCGCCGTGGGCGGACTCGTCGCCGGACGGCTCGGCGGCTCCCCGCTCCAGGTGAGCGGACCGGCCGCCGGACTCACCGTCGTCACCGCCGACCTCATCCTGCGCTACGGCTGGCGGACGACGTGCGCCATCACCGTCCTCGCCGGCCTCGCCCAACTCGGCCTGGGCTGCCTGCGCGTGGCCCGCGGCGCCCTCGCCGTCAGCCCCGCCATCGTGCACGGCATGCTCGCCGGGATCGGCGTCACCATCGCCATCGCCCAACTGCACATCGTGCTCGGTGGCACACCGCAGAGCTCCGTCCCCGACAACCTCCGTGCACTGCCCGCCCAGTTGGCGCACGTGCACCCGGCGGCCGTCTCGGTGAGCGCGCTGACGCTCGCGCTGCTGCTGCTCTGGCCGAGAGTCCCCGGCCGGGCCGGACGCCTGCTGCGCAAGATCCCGGCCGCGCTCGTCGCCGTGGCCGGAGCCACCGCGGTAGCCGCCCTCGCCGGTCTGCGCCTGCCCAAGGTCGATCTGCCGTCCTGGAGCAACCACGCCCTGGCCGGGCTGCCCGAGGGCCCCGCGCTCGGCCTCGTCGCCGCGGTGCTCACCATCACGCTGGTGTGCAGCGTGCAGTCACTGCTCGGTGCGGTCGCCGTGGACAAGCTGGTGGCGAGCCGCCCGGGCCTGTCCGCCCGCGTCGGGCGTTCCCGCCTCGACCGCGAACTGCTCGGACAGGGCGCCGCCAACATCGTCTCCGGATCGCTCGGCGGACTGCCCATCGCCGGTGTGGCCGTGCGCAGTTCGGCGAATGTGAACGCGGGCGCGGTGAGCCGGAACTCCACGATGCTGCACGGCGTTCTCGTAGTGATCGCCGCCCTGCTGATGGTCCCGCTCCTGGAGCTCATCCCGCTCGCCTCGCTCGCCGCCCTGGTGATGGCCGTCGGCATCCAGATGGTGTCCCTGCACCACATCCGCACGGTGACACGCCACCGGGAAGTGTGGGTCTACGCCGTCACCACCCTGGGCGTCGTGTTCCTCGGCGTCCTGGAGGGCGTGGCGCTGGGCGTCGCCATGGCCGTCGGCGTCGCCCTGCACCGCCTCACCCGCACCCGCATCACGCACGACGAGACGGAAGGAGTCCATCACGTACACGTCAGAGGACAGTTGACGTTCCTCGCGGTGCCACGGCTCAGCCGGGCCCTGCATCTCGTACCCCATGGGGCCGACACCGTCGTCGAGCTGGACGGTTCGTTCATGGACCACGCGGCGTACGAGACGTTGCAGGACTGGCAGAAGACGCACACCGCGCAGGGCGGCACCGTGGAGGTCGCCGGCCGTCATCCCGGCACCCGTATCTCCGAGCCCCAGGCCTTCACCGGCTGCCGTTGCCGGCCCTGGACACCCTGGCGAAACCACCAGTGCGACCGCCCCGGCTCCACGCCCCACTCCGAGCACGCCCCGGACGGGACGGACCGCCGCCCCGAGCCGGACCTGACAGGCCCCGGCGGAGCCAGCGGGCACGAACTGGCGCGTGGCATCAGCGCGTTCCAGCGCAACACCGCCCCCCTGGTGCGCAGTGAACTGGCCCGGCTGGCGCGCGAGGGGCAGCGGCCTTCGCAGCTCTTCCTGACCTGCGCCGACTCACGACTGGTCACATCGATGATCACCTCCAGTGGTCCGGGCGACCTGTTCGTCGTGCGCAACGTGGGCAACCTCGTCCCACGCCCGGGCGAGGAGAGCGGGGACGACTCGGTGGCCGCGGCGATCGAATACGCGGTGGACGTGCTCAAGGTGCGGTCCATCACGGTGTGCGGGCACTCCGGGTGCGGAGCCATGCAGGCGCTGCTCAGCTCCGAACCCGGCGGCACCCGGACCCCGCTCGAGCGATGGCTGCGGCACGGGCGGCCCAGTCTGGAGCGCGTGGCCGACGACAGCCTGCCGTGGGGCAGGCTGGCCGGGCGAGCGCCGGAGGACTCGGTCGAGCAGCTCTGCCTGACCAATGTGGTCCAGCAGTTGGAGCACCTGCGCGCCCACGACTCGGTCGCCCGCGCCCTGAAGGAGGGCGAACTGGAGCTGCACGGCATGTACTTCCACGTGAGCGAAGCCCAGGTCTATCTGCTCACCGAGGTGGACGGGGACCGGGTGTTCGACCACGTGCGGGAGGCCGGCCTGCCTGCGTGAGCGCGGGCCTCCGCCCCACGGCAGCCGGCCGAGGCGGCGGTCCGCACCCAGGGGCCCCTGTCCGTCCAGGGGCCCCTGTCGCCCAGCGGCCCCTGGCCGGGGCAGGCCGGGCGAAGGCGAGCGGCGACCCCCGTACGCCGCCCGCCGACGCCCTCAGGCCTCAGGCCTCAGGCCTCAGGCCTCAGGCCTCAGGCCTCAGCCCTCAGAGTCCGGCTCGCACGGCGCGATCTTGCCCTTGATCGCGTAGAACGACTCGGAGTTGAGCCCGGGTTTGCCGTCCTTGCGGCTGGTGTTCTCCATGCCCAACGAGTCGCCGGGGTGCAGGGTGACCTGCCAATTGCGGTGGAAGGCCGGGTCGGTCGGGCCGCCGACGGGGACGGAGCCTTCCGCGGGCGGCTCGCCGATGAACCCCCGTTCCACGCGGCTCGCCAGCATCTTGCCGCGCGGCTGAACGCAGTGCTGACCGAAGGGGAGGCTGTCGATGGTCACGTGAATGCCCTCGGCCCGCAGGCGTTCGGCCAGTCGGCGCTGGGCGTCCTGGCCTATCGCGATCTTCGTGAGGGTGAGCGTGACGCTGCCGTCGCCGTGCCGCTCCACCGCGTACGCCGGGGACTCGCTCGGTGAGCCCGGCACCAGCACCAGCACCAGCCCGGTCACGGCGCAGGCACCTGCGGTCAGGGCGAGCCGCCGCCCCGTGAGCACCCCCGCGAACGGGGAGCGTCGCGCGGCGACCGTCTCGGCGGGACCGGTGGACCCGCGCACCTCGATCTCGCGCTGCAGCTCGGCCAGCAGCCGGTCCTCGAACGTGGTCTTCGTGGTCATGCCTCTCCTCCGGCTTCTCCGGCTCCGCCGGTGACGTACGACAGGGATGCGCCGGGCGGTGCCTCCGGCACCGGATCCGCCTCCGCCCGCAGGGCCTTGCGGGCCCGGTGCAGCCGCACCCGGGCCGTGACCTGGCGGATGCCGAGCGCGGCGGCGGCCTCGGTCACCGTGAGCTGGTCCACGGCGACGAGTTCGACGACGGCCCGTTCACCGTCCGGCAGCCGCTCCAGCGCGGCCAGCGCCCGGCGCCCAGGACTCTCGGCGTCGAGCTTGTCCTCGAGCCGCGCGATGTCGTCGGGCTCCAGCAACCGCCGCCCCGAGATACGGCGGTCACGCGCCGTCTCACGGGCGACCCGGCGGCGCTCGGAGGAGACGATGTTGCGTGCGATGCCGTACAGCCAGGCCCGCTCGTCGCCCCTGCCGGGGCGATAGGTGTGCGCGGAGTCGAGCGCCGCGAGGAAGACCTCGGCGGTCAGGTCCGCCACCGTGTGGACGTCGGCGACACGCCGGGCCACGAAAGACATCACGGCGTCCACGTGGCGCCGGTAGAACTCTTCGAAGAGCTGGGGGTCGTGGGCCGCCGCTGCGGGCCCGCCCCGTATGCCGTCCACTCGGCTGTCCTCTCTCTCGGTGCGCTTCACCTGTAGTTGGGCCGAACTGTGAGAGGCGTTACAGAGGATGAACCCTGCCTGGTCGGCGTCCGTGGGTACGGATGACCCCCGCCGCCGAAACGGACCCCGAGAGGTCTAAACCAATCGGCGATCGGCCCTTGTCATCGCACCCCCGGGTCTGATGAGCTGTGGCCTGGGACACAACGGACACCCTGGGAAAGGCAGATGCCGTGAGCAACGAAAGCCTGGCCAACCTGCTTAAGGAAGAGCGCAGGTTCGCACCCCCCGCCGACCTGGCCGCCAACGCCAACGTCACCGCGGAGGCGTATGAACAGGCCAAGGCTGACAGGCTCGGCTTCTGGGCCGAGCAGGCCCGTCGGCTGACCTGGGCCAAGGAGCCCACCGAGACCCTGGACTGGTCGAACCCGCCGTTCGCCAAGTGGTTCAAGGACGGCGAGCTCAATGTCGCCTACAACTGCGTCGACCGGCATGTGGAGGCCGGGCTCGGCGACCGGGTCGCCATCCACTTCGAGGGCGAGCCCGGCGACAGCCGCGCGATCACCTACGCCGAGCTCAAGGACGAGGTCTCCAAGGCCGCCAACGCCCTGCTGGAGCTGGGAGTTCAGGCCGGCGACCGGGTCGCCGTCTATATGCCGATGATCCCCGAGACCGCGATCGCGATGCTGGCCTGCGCCCGGATCGGCGCCGCCCACTCGGTCGTCTTCGGCGGCTTCTCCTCGGACGCGCTCGCCACCCGCATCCAGGACGCCGACGCGCGCGTGGTCATCACCTCCGACGGCGGCTACCGGCGCGGCAAGCCGTCCGCGCTCAAGCCGGCCGTGGACGAGGCGGTCGAGAAGGCGGGCATCGTCGAGCACGTGCTGGTCGTGCGCCGCACGGGCCAGGAGGTCGCCTTCACCGAGGGCCGCGACGTGTGGTGGCACGACGCCGTGGAGCGGCAGAGCGCCGAGCACACCCCGCAGGCGTTCAACGCCGAGCACCCGCTGTTCATCCTGTACACCTCGGGCACCACGGGTAAGCCGAAGGGCATCCTGCACACCACCGGCGGCTACCTCACGCAGACCGCCTACACCCATCACGCCGTCTTCGACCTCAAGCCGGAGACGGACGTGTACTGGTGCACCGCCGACGTCGGCTGGGTCACCGGGCACTCGTACATCGTCTACGGCCCGCTCGCCAACGGCGCGACGCAGGTCATGTACGAGGGCACGCCCGACAGCCCGCACCAGGGCCGCTTCTGGGAGATCGTGCAGAAGTACGGCGTGACGATCCTCTACACCGCGCCGACAGCGATCCGTACGTTCATGAAGTGGGGCGACGACATCCCCGCCAAGTTCGACCTGTCCAGCCTGCGGGTGCTGGGCTCGGTGGGCGAGCCGATCAACCCCGAGGCGTGGATCTGGTACCGCAAGAACATCGGTGGCGACCGCACCCCGGTCGTGGACACCTGGTGGCAGACCGAGACCGGCTCGATGATGATCACCCCGCTGCCGGGCGTGACCGCGACGAAGCCCGGCTCCGCGCAGACGCCGCTGCCCGGCATCTCCGCGACGGTCGTCGACGACGAGGCCAAGGAGGTGCCCAACGGCGGTGGCGGCTACCTGGTCCTCACCGAGCCGTGGCCGTCGATGCTGCGCACCATCTGGGGCGACGACCAGCGGTTCATCGACACGTACTGGTCGCGCTTCGAGGGCAAGTACTTCGCCGGTGACGGTGCCAAGAAGGACGACGACGGCGACATCTGGCTGCTCGGCCGGGTCGACGACGTCATGCTCGTCTCCGGGCACAACATCTCCACCACCGAGGTCGAGTCCGCGCTCGTCTCCCACCCGGCCGTCGCCGAGGCGGCCGTGGTCGGCGCGGCGGACGAGACGACCGGGCAGGCGATCGTCGCGTTCGTGATCCTGCGCGGTACGGCCGCCGAGACCGAGGACCTGGTCGCCGAGCTGCGCAACCACGTCGGCAACACCCTCGGCCCGATCGCCAAGCCCAAGCGGGTTTTGCCGGTGGGCGAGCTGCCCAAGACCCGCTCCGGCAAGATCATGCGCCGTCTGCTCCGGGACGTCGCCGAGAACCGCCAGCTCGGTGACGTCACCACGCTGACCGACTCCACGGTCATGGACCTCATCCAGTCCAAGCTGCCCGCCGCGCCCAGCGAGGACTGACCAGGACTCAGGCATGACGGAGCACCCGAAGGGCACCCGGCGGACGGC
>NZ_JBHUQX010000051.1:0-31248 GCF_042674225.1 Streptomyces sp. NPDC056948 | reverse complement strand
CACTTGATCTGGGTGGCCGGGTTGGTCCGCCAGTCGGCACCGGCGGAGGACATCTTGGTGCCGGGGAGCGCCTGGAACATGCCGTAGGCCCCGGAGGAGGGGTTGACGGCCTTGTAGTTCCAGTCGGACTCGTGGTCCACGATGTTGCTGAAGCACTGGAACTGACCGGAGGGCACGATCTGCCGGGCCATCGCCTGGATCTGCGCGATCGAGTAGGAGCTCGAGACGGGGATGTCGGAGATGTCCTTGGAACGGCTGGCGGCGGCCTTGGCCTCCGTGCGCTCCTTGGCTTCCTTCGCCGCCTTCTCAGCCTTCTCGGCGGCCTCCTTCTTCGCGATCGCCGTCTCGGCGGCAGCCTTGCGGGCAGCCTCCTCAGCGTCCTTCTTCGCGCTCACATCGGCGGCGATGGCCTGTACGTCGGCCTGCTGCGTCAGCGACGCGGTCTGCACCTGGGCCTGCTGACCCGAGGGGATGTCCGCGAGCAACGTGGTGCCGTTTGCCGTCGCTTCGGCGTCGTTGTTCTGCGCGGTGCTGCCCGAGGCAACACCGACGACGCTTCCGACAGCGGTGACCGCCGTGGCCGAAGCCACTGCGAATCCCCGGACCGAGATCCGGCTCACACGGTTTCCTTCCAGCATCGCCCGCTTCGGTGACCCTCGCGGACGCAATCGTGCCCCTGGCACAGGCCTCCCCAACTACGGGTCACGGGAGGCACGGGCCCGGTGGGCAACTCCCTCGGGAGGGAGCGCCACGTGATGCGCGGGCGGCATACGACATCGCTATGCAGTTGATGCTGATGCTTTTGTGGTGCCGTACCGCTGGGGGTACAGGTGTGTCGTATGCGGGGCCTGACAGGAGTGAGACTCTGCCGTAACACGGCGGGGCAAGGCAATTCTGTGTTGGGTGTGAAAGCTCACATCCCGTTTGGCCCAGGAGATTCACGGAAACTGTCACGCGCGAAGGCGCCGCCCGGCTAGGCTCTTCGCCTTTCCGGACAGCGCCAACTACTGCGTAACCACCACCGCTTGGGGCAGGGCGGTCAGATCTGCCCGTCCTCGAGCATTTCGGTCACAAGGGCAGCGATCTGGGACCTCTCGGACCGGTTCAGGGTCACGTGCGCGAAGAGCGGATGCCCCTTCAGCTTCTCGACGACGGCGACGACACCGTCGTACCGGCCGACCCTGAGGTTGTCCCGCTGCGCCACGTCATGGGTGAGAATCACCCGTGAATTGGCCCCGATCCGGGACAGAACGGTAAGAAGTACATTCCTTTCCAGTGACTGTGCCTCGTCCACGATCACGAACGCGTCGTGCAGCGAGCGGCCCCGGATGTGGGTGAGGGGCAGGACCTCCAGCATCCCGCGCGCGGTGACCTCCTCGATGACCTCCCGGCTGGTGACCGCCGACAGCGTGTCGAACACGGCCTGAGCCCAGGGGCTCATCTTCTCCGCCTCGGAGCCGGGCAGATAGCCGAGCTCCTGCCCGCCCACCGCGTACAGCGGACGGAAGACCATCACCTTCTGGTGCTGACGGCGCTCCAGCACCGCCTCCAGGCCCGCGCACAGCGCCAGCGCCGACTTTCCGGTGCCGGCCCGGCCGCCCATGGAGACGATCCCGACGTCCGGATCGAGCAGCAGATCGAGCGCGATGCGCTGCTCGGCGCTGCGGCCCTTGATGCCGAACGCCTCACGATCCCCGCGTACGACACGGATGTTGCCCTCGGGCGTGACCCGGCCGAGCGCCTTGCCGCGCTCCGACTGGATGGTCAGGCCCGTGTGCACCGGGAGATCGGCGGCCTCGGGGACATAGACGTGTCCCTCCTCGAAGAGGATGTCCACCTGCTCGCCGGGCAGGGTCAGTTCGGACATTCCGGTCCAGCCGGAGGAGTCCGTGATGGCGAGTTCGGCGCGGTACTCCTCGGCGAGGAGTCCCACGGACGACGCCTTGATCCTGAGCGGGAGGTCCTTGGACACGACGGTGACGTCGAACCCCTCGGCCTGCAGATTGCGGGCGACCGCGAGGATGCGGGAGTCGTTGTCCCCCAGGCGGTAGCCGCTGGGCAGCACGCTGGGGTCCGAGTGGTTGAGCTCGACACGGACGGTCCCGCCGAGGTCCCCGGTCGGAATCGGGGAATCCAGGCGGCCATGGCGAATCCGGTAGTCGTCGAGCAGGCGGAGGGCCTGCCGCGCGAAGTAGCCGAGTTCGGGATGGTGCCTCTTGGCCTCCAGTTCCGTCACCACGACGATGGGGAGCACGACCTCGTGCTCGTCGAAGCGGCTCAGGGCGTTGGGGTCGGCCAGCAGAACGCTGGTGTCGAGGACATAGGTGCGCCGGTCTGGCTTGTGGCGCTTTGCGCTGGTCACCACGGAAGGACGTACCCCCTCGGAAGAGGTCGGGGAGCGACGGAGTGGAGCTGGACCGGTCGTCGGCCGCCCTGCGCGGGCCGAGAACCGGCCCTCCGCCAATTCGTCCGTGCTGTGACCGCACGATCGGGCTGGTGCAAAGGGCCTCCCGGGCGGACGGCCCCGTGCCGTCCGCTGAGATCCGACACCCGTGGTTCGGGCGTCGACCTGACAGGCTTATGCCCTCGAACGAGCGTCGCCATGCCACGGCATATGACGGCGAGCCGGTGAACTCCGTGTTACGTGCGTCTTCGGAGGGGTACCGGGAAGCGTTGCGACGTGCGGTGACCACGGTGCCCGGGCAGCTACCGGGCGGCGTACGGCCTCCCGCAAAAGTTCAGCGTTGTACGGCTCAGCCGCCGAAGCGCCGGTGGCGGGCGGCGTAGTCGCGCATGGCGCGCAGGAAGTCGACCTTGCGGAAGGCCGGCCAGAACACGTCGCAGAAGTAGTACTCGGAGTGCGCGGTCTGCCAGAGCATGAATCCGGACAGCCGCTGCTCGCCGCTGGTGCGGATCACCAGGTCGGGGTCGGGCTGGTCGCTCGTGTAGAGGTGACGCCCGATCATGTCGGTGTCGACGGCCTCGGCGAGCTCCTCCATCGAGGTGCCCTTCTCCTGGGCGTCGAGCAGCATCGAGCGCACGGCGTAGGCGATCTCCTGGCGGCCGCCGTAGCCGATGGCGACGTTGACCAGTATCCCGCCGACGTGCGCGGTGGTCTCCTCGGCCTCCTTGAGGACCGTCTGCATCCCGGAGGGCAGCAGGTCGGGGGTGCCCACGTGGTGCACACGCCAGCGGCCGTCGGCGGCCAGGGTGCGCACGACGTCCTCGATGATGCCGAGCAGCGGGCCGAGCTCGTCCTGCGGCCGGTCGAAGTTGTCCGTGGACAGCAGCCAGAGGGTCACGACCTCGACGTCGGTCTCACTGCACCAGCCGAGGAACTCCTCGATTTTCCCGGCACCGGCCCGGTGACCGTCGACGGTGCTGGAACCGGCGGCCTTCGCCCAGCGCCGGTTGCCGTCCATGATGACGCCGATGTGCTTGGGCACCTGAGCGTGGTCCAGGTGACCTTCCACCCGGCGTGCGTACAGCCTGACCAGCAGGCCACGCAGCTTGTCGCGCAGGTTCACGTGATTGTCAGCCCCTCCGTAAGGATCGGACAGGCCGCGATGCGCGGCCCGGTCGTGGCCGCAGGCGGTCCCTGCCCGTGTGGCAGTCCCCGGAGGCGAAGCCTACCCCCGCTGCGTCCCCGGGCCCCAATGGGTGCGGAGCGAAGGATTCCGGCCGGTGTTCCGGCCCGCTCCCGCACAGAAAAAAATCGGGCCGGTCCGTGGGGGGGGAGACGGACCGGCCCGAGGGGGGGGTTCCACCATAACCCTTCGTAAGTGATGCTGGGTGCATTGGCGTGCCACAACTACTCTCCGGAGCCACCCGACGACGGCGCGATGCCCGCGAAAGCCCTCGCCCATGGCTTGTTCTTGACTGAAACACGGCCGATATACAGCGAAATCGGGCACCCTCGGGCGAGATTCGGGGGATTTGACGCACCTTGGGATCCGCTCGGCGAGTTGTCCCCGGCGTCCCTCCGACGGGTGACCCGGCTGCGAACGCCGGCTTGACCCCGGAGCGGCCTCGTCGCCGCCTCAGCAGGGAGGCCCTGGCACCGCGCAGCCCCCTCCACTGCGCGGTACCGCCCGCGCAGCTTTGCTGACGCGAATTACCTTGGTCTGAACTTACGTGAGTGGCGGCACCGAAGGCGAGCCGCGGGCGATAACGATGTGAAAAACCTCGACGGAAGTTGCGCAAGTGGAGTGAGTGAAAGGAGTGACCCACCTGCGGGCGCCAAAGAGGACAGTTTCTGTCCTCGTTCGCGCCTACCGTCGCTCCATGACGACGACCGTGAGGATCACATGGGACGCCGCGAGCGCACGGCGTGCGGAGCGGCAGTTCCTGGCCGAGCCGGCCGGGAGCGGCACGCCGGTCGCCGAGGTGGTCGGCGCGATGGCGGGCGCGCACGCGCAGGTGCTGTCCGCTGCCGAGGTCTCGGTGGGGGTGCGGACGACCGGGCTGACGCGGGCGGACGTACGGACGGCACTCTGGGACGACCGGTCCCTGATCAAGACGTACGGTCCGCGCGGCACGGTCCATCTGCTCCCGGCGCGTGAACTCCCCCTCTGGTCGGCCGCCCTGACGGCGGTTCCGACCGGGCCGAGCCCGTTCCCGCCCGACGTACGGCTCACCGAGGAGCAGGCCCGCGAGGTCGTGGCGGCGATCGGCGACGCGCTCGACGGCAGGTATCTGACCCTCGACGAGCTGACCGAGGAGATCGTCGCCCGCACGGGCCCGTGGGCCGGTGACCGGGTGATGCCGGCGTTCCAGGACCTGTGGCCGCGCTGGCGGCAGGTGATGCACCGGGCGGGCTGGGCGGGCACGCTGTGCTTCGGCCCGAACCGCGGTCGCAAGGCGACGTACACGCGCCCGCCGCGCGCGGAGTCGGTGGCCGATGCGCCGGCCGATGCCCTGGCCGATGCGCTGGGCACCTTCGTCCGCCGCTATCTGCACGCCTACGGGCCGGCCACCCCGCAGCACTTCGCGAAGTGGCTCGCGGCACCGCCCGGCTGGGCCACCACCCTGTTCGGGGAGCTGGCCGCCGCGGGCCGTATCGAGGAGGTCGACTTCGAGGGGACACCGGCGTGGGTGGCGGCGGGTGACACCGACTTCCCGGACGGGCCCGCACGGGGTGTGCGGCTGCTCCCCTACTTCGACGCGTACGTCATCGCCGGGCAGCCCCGCGAGCGGTTGTTCCCCGGGGAGGCGTACCGGCGCGCCCTCGCGGGCGGCCAAGCGGGCAACTATCCGGTGCTGCTCGTCGACGGTGTGGCGGCGGGGGTGTGGCACCAGCGGCGCCGGGGCCGTCGCACGACCGTCACGGTCGAGCCGCTCGCCCGGCTGACGGCACGACAGGAACGGGAGCTGGGCGAGCAGGCGGAGCGGGTGGGCGAGGTGCTGGAGGCGACGGCGGAGTTGGTGGTGGGGGAGGTGACGGTGGGGCCGCATGCGTGATCAGGGGGCGAGGGGATGGTGTGTCCGGCTTGCGTGATCAAGGGCCAGGGGAAGCTGGGTTCGGCTTGCGGGCGTCGAAGAGGTGGCGGGTGCTGTGGGCGACGAAGGGCCCCTCGGCCCGGATCCGCTCGTGCAGCGCGCGGAGCTGCGGCTCGTACGCGTCGACGGTGAAGCCGGGAACCATCCAGACGACCTTGCGCAGGAAGTGCACGACCGCGGCGATGTCGTGGAACTCCATCCGCAGCCGCTCCGCCCGCAGATCGACGACGTCGAGCCCGGCGGCCTCGGCGTCGGCACGCTCACGGTCGGGGCGGCGCCCGTCGCGCACGTCGTCCGGTTGGGGCCCGAGGAAGTGCTCGACGAGTTCGAAGACGCTGGCCGGCCCGACGTGCTGGGCGAAGTAGGTCCCTCCGGGCCGGAGGACACGGGCGATCTCGTCCCAGTGCGGGCGGACGGGATGCCGGCTCACGACCAGGTCGAAGGCACCGTCGGCGAAGGGCAGCGGGGCGTCCTCGGGGGCGGCAACGACCGCGACTCCGCGCGGCCGGAGCAGGGCGGTCGCCTTGGCGACGTTGGGCGGCCAGCCCTCGGTGGCTACGGTGAGCCGGGGCTGGGTCGGGGCCGTATGGGCGTCCGGGGCCGCACGAGCATTCAGGGCCGCACGCGTATGCAGGGCCGTACGAGCAAGGGCGAAGTCGAGGACTTCTCCGCCCCCGGTCTGGATGTCGAGCACGGCACTCGCCCGCCCCAGCCGTCCGGCCAACGACGTCGCATACCCCCACGACGGCCGGGCCTCGGTGGCTCGCCCCTCGAACCAGGAGAAGTCCCATCCCTCCGTGGGGACGGAGGCCCCTTCGGCGACGAGGTCCTCGAAGGTGCGGTGCGGTTCCGGATGCTCAGGCCCCACTCTTACTCTCCCTCCCTCTCCTCTTCTCCCTCTCGCGTGAGGACGAGCACGACATGCTCGTTGTCTCCGTGCCGGACGACGCCGTCGCGGCGGAAGCCCTGCTTCTCCAGGAGACGAACGGAGCCGGTGTTCCCGCTGACGGGGTCGGCGTACAGCGGCCGGTTCTGTTCCCGCTCCAGGAAGAGGGCCAAGGCCCGGCTGCCGATGCCGCGTCCCCAGTACGGGCGTCCGAGCCAGTACCCGAGGAAGCGGCGGTCCCCGTCCCACCAGGCGACGACGCTGCCGGCCACGTCTCCGTCCACGGTCACGGTCTGCACGAAGACGGTGTCGTCCCCGAGGACGTTGGCCTTCCACTGCCGCATGAACGCGTCGCGCGGCCGGGGCGTGAACCTCGACCGCCGGACGGCTTCCGGTTCATGCTCGTACGCCAGGAAGAACTCCAGATCGGCTTCCACAACAGCTCGCAGCCGCACATCCACGTCGTCATCGCTCATGCCCGGATTACTCATGCCCGGAGTCTCGCAGCAGCCACTGACAACGGCCCTGAAGGGAATCGTTCGGCCCTCAGGGAACGAGCGGACGCACTTCCTCGGCGACGAACCGCACGAACCCCTCCGGGTCGGGCTCGTCCCCGGTCGGTTGCAGCACCACGGTGTCGGCCCCGGCCTCGGCCAGCCGCTCGACGGCCTTGGCGACGGCACCGGCGTCCCCGGCGACCCCGAGATCCGGAACGGACTCGAGCCCTTCGTCGGCCAGCTCGGCACGGAGCCGGTCGGCGGCACCGACCCCGGTCGCGGTCAGCAGATACACGACGACGGGATGCGGTCCGGCCCCTCGCCCGGCGGCCTCCCGCCCTCCGTCGATGAGCTGCCGCGCCTTGCGTACGCCCTCGGCATTGGTGGCGGCGGTGAGGATCGTCCCGTCGGCGGCCTCCCCGGTGAGCCGCAACGACCGCGGCCCGGTGGCCCCGGCCAGCACACCGCCTCCCCCACCCTCCGGCGGCCAGTCGAGCGCGACATCGTCCAGCTTCACGTACCGCCCGTCGGTGGTCACCCGCTCCCCGCCCAACAATGCCCGAAGCGCGACGAGATGCTCCCGCAGCAACGTCACCGGCGACTCGACCCGCGCCCCCACCTGCCCCATCCAGTCCTGCACACCATGCCCCACACTGACGATCGCCCGCCCCGGGAACATCCGGTGCAGCGAGGCCACCTCCATGGCCGTGATGGCAACATTCCGCAACGGCACAGGCAACAGCCCGACCCCGACCCGCGCCCGCTCGGTCCATGCGAGGGCTGCGGCGGCGGTGGAGATACCGCCTTCTCGGAAGCAGTCTTCCCAGAGCCAGAGTTGGTCGAGGCCTGTCTCATCGGCAATGCGGGCGACGGATCGAAGCCGCTCGGGGGCTAGTTGCGGACGGAACACTGCGCCGAGTTCGGTCATGAGATCTTCCTATCCGGCACAGAGCGGCTCCACAACTCCATCAGCGGCCCCAGCCGCCCTTGCTCACGAGGCGCTGGCCTCGGTCGCCGTATGCCGGCCATCTGCACCGGACGCGAATGGATCCTCGAAGCTGATCAGACCCGCGATCTGTTGGAGAACCGCTCGGTAGGACTCGCGGTGGCCTACGGCCGTCGTGCTGAGCGTGAACACTGCCAGGAGCCTGCCGTCGGGATGCGGAATATGGGCGTGGGCCTGTAGCAATGGCTGCTGCGGCAGTCCGGACTCGAGTGTGGGTCTGCGTAAGGTCTCGCTGAACGTGGCCGGCCCACTGGGAAGTTCCACGTACTCGATCCGCGTGTGACCTTCGGCCGTGGCGACAGCTCTGGCAGCAGTGACTGTTCTCGGGGCCCAGGCGGTCTCCACCCAGGTGATGGTGAACAAGGAGAGGATTGGACCCCCGTCTCCGTCCCCCGTGTCATCGGGCGCCGAGGCAAGAAGGGGGCCCAAGGCTTGTTGGAGGTCGTCCGCCACGGCAGAGGATGGCGATGCGAGCAGGGATTCGAGTGACAGAGGTGTGAACCCGGCAGGAGTGGCATACCAAACGCCCTGCCCTGGTGCGGTGGCACTCGGGTGGAGAACGTCTCCGCGCTCCGTTGCGCCCTCACGAGGAAGTGACTCTATTCATTCGGTTGCAGGTCTGGCGGGGCGATCACCCTCACGAGTGGTCGCCCCGCCAGTACGATCTAACGCTCGGCTCAGCGGTTGACGGCCTGGATCTCCTGCACGACGACGTCCTGCGTCGCACCGAACGTCCCGTCGGGAAGGTTGCCGCCTGCGCCGCCGCTGCCGGTCCAGTCGATCTTCCAGGTGACGGTGGCCTGGAGCGGGTACGTGCCGTTGCCCGAGGAGCGCAGGTACCTCACTCCGCAGGGTGGTGTCTGGTCGGCCTTGCCCTTGGCGTAGGGCTCGCCGATGCGGCCGTTGTTGATGTCGCAGACGCCGGAGGCCGGGTAGGTCACAGCGTCCTTGGTGCCCGGTTCGATCCTGAGCGACTGCGGTACAGCGGTCGCGGTCGCCGTGATGCCGATGACCGGTACGGACGCGGTGACGGAGACCGGCTTGAAGTCGGCGGCGTCCAGCCAGGACCAGGTCGGCAGGTTGACCTTGGTCGCGGCGGCGGGTGCCAGGGTGACCTTGGTGCTGGGGACGCGGATCTCCGCGTAGGCGAGGTCGGCGAGGATCTTGGGGGTGACGGCGTTCTCGACGTTTGCGGGCGGGGGGTCGCCCTGGTCCACCCAGAAGGCGGGCTTCTTGCAGGAGTCCCATCCCGGGGGGAAGTCCTCGTCGACGTACGAGTCCCAGAAGTAGCCCTTGCCGGTCTTGTCCTTGTTGAAGTCCTTGTAGGGGTGGCCGTTGACGTAGTGGTCGCGCTGTTCGGCGTCCCACTCATAGCCCGTCGAACCGGCCTCCCAGACCGGCTCCAGGGTCTTCTGCAGCTGCTCCGGGGTGTACTTGGGGGCGTACCAGCAGGGCGGCGGCGTCCAGGAGGTGGACGACGTCAGGGCGCCGGTGGAGTTGCCGGTGCCGTTCTTGGAGCGGTCGAAGACGACGCCGCCTACGGTTACGGAGACGGTGCCGTCTTTGCCGGCGGTGGCCTCCTGGTTGGCGCCCTGTGTGTCGCCACCCAGGGTGTCGTCAGCGCGCGCCATGCCGGGAAGTGCGAAGAGGGACCAGCACGTGCCGACTATGACCACCGTGGAGAGAGTCTTCAACGGACGCGTCATGGCCGGCACTTGGGACTCCCGCTCTGCGAAACCATCTTCTGGACCGCCCATACGCCCTTGTCGTTCTTCTTGAGCGACGTGTGGTAGATGACGTAGCTCTTGGCGGTTACCTCAGTCTTCTTGACCTTGTCTGTCTTGAGGTACTTCACATAAGCCTTGCCCTGGTCCTCGCAGTAGCTGAGGGAGGCCGTACCGTCCTTGTCGACTGCCACTTCGGGGGCGTAGAAGCGGTAGACGCCGGTGATGGACGCCTTGTGGTCGACGTAGTTCTGGATGAATTTCTGCGTGGAGGCAGCCGCCTCGCCCTCGTAGTAATGGAGGTACGGCTTGTCGAGCGCGTCCTGATTGACGATCGCCAAGTCCACAGCCTTGATGGACTGCTCGCCGTCCGCCAGGATCGCGTCCTTGTCCTTGTCCCCTGTCTTGGGCCAGTCGAAGGTGTAGGACAGGTCGGACGGCAGGTCGATCTTCGGTCGTTCGGCGGAGGACGCGTCGGAGGCCGTCGGGGAAGCCGACGTCTCGCTTCCCGCGTCGGCTCCCGCGATCTTGTCGTTGTCCTTGCTCTTGGAGCTGTCATCGCTCCCGCACGCGGACAGCGTCAGGGCCGCAGCGGCGGTCAGCGTGAGCGCTGCGAGGAAAGTGGGGCGGCGGTTCACGGTCGGCTCCCGGTAAGAGGCGAGGCTTCTCTTGAGCGAACCAAAGCTATACAGCGGGGTGGGGCCGCACCAGGGTGAAGGTTGTCAACTGGCGGGGTGTATGGGGAGGAATCGGCGATTCGCCGACCGGTATGAGCCGTAACGGTTGCATAACGCGTTGATTTGTCGGCCCATTGGGGTGCTGTGCGGGACGTTTCAGTCATGAACCAGCAAAGGGCTTGGGCCCGTGGGCCTATGTGGGGCCTACTCCCCTATCGATACGTTCGGGTTCGGACAGTCGGTGGCAGGTGATCAGGCCACAGGTGGCACGGTCGGAGGTGGGCCTTATGGGGCGGCGCTGGCGGGACGGGCATGGGGAGTTGGTCGTGCGCGGGGATGGTGGGGGGCCGTCTGTCCGTGTGCCGTTGGAGATCGCCACCTCGTACCGGGCCCGCACGAAAGGGCTGTTGGGGCGGGACTTCATCGACGGGGCGATTCTGCTCTCCCCCGCCAACAGCGTGCACACCTTTCGTATGCGCATGCCGATCGATGTCGCCTATCTCGATCGACACCTTCGCGTCATCGCCGTGCGCACCATGCGGCCGGGGCGGTTGGGGATGCCTCGGCTGCGGGCGCGGCATGTGGTGGAGGCGGGGGCGGGAGTGATGAGTGAGTGGGGGGTGCGGGAGGGTGCCAGGGTGGAGGTCGTCGTGAGTGGGGGTTAGGCGTTCTGTCCTTTTGAAGCGGTGTAGCGGCGTGGAGCTGCTTACCAGGGGACGTGGCGAGGGACGCGGTTTCGCCACCAGGGTGTCGCTTCCCCATGGTCGTCTGGTGTGGGCCGGGTGTCAGTGTGCTCGCTGAATGTCCGGTCGAGTTGGGTGACCGCGTTCCGCAGTGCGTCCGCGTGTGTCTTGCCCAGCTCCGGGATGAGTCGTTCCAGGGCGTCTCTGGCTTCCAGGTCGCGGTGGAAGAGGTCCGCTCGGTAGTGGCCCGAAGGGGCCCAGTCGGACCGGAGTCGGCGGGTCAGTCTTTCCCACACGCGGAGGTGGTGGTGCACCTGGCCTTCGACGGTCGGTGCCGTGCCTGGAAGGAGTGTGGCGAGAAGGGCGTCGGAGACGGGTGTGGGGATCGGCTCTCTGTCGAGGATCTCCGGGAGGATCTCGATGGTTGCCCGGGGCAGTTCGGGGACCTCCTCCTCGACCGCGTCGATCACGTGCACGGGTGGTTCGTCGTCCGAGGACAGCAGACGGGCCCGGACGGACTGGCCCGAAGAGGTCGCCAGCCAGTAGGCCGACGGCGGAAGGTCCTCCTCGGCTGGGTACAGGACGGGAACACCCAGCACCGTCGCCAGGCGTCGTGCGAGTTCGGGCTCGGGCGGTGCCTCGTTGACCAAGGCGTCCTCTACATAGATGTCCAGGGCCAACGACAGGTCGCCACGCAGTCTGATGTAGCCGCACAGGACAGGTGCGGCCCAGTCGCGTTGGCTCTGGTCGCCGTCCCGGTCGGCCACGTCCACGTCCGCGCCTTCTGTTCTCACGGCCCTCGCCAGGGCCTCGGCGAGTGACGTGGGCGAAACCGGCGGCCCGACCAGAAGCAGGTCATAGATCATCGGTAGGTCCCGTCATACACGTTCTTGGCCTTGGCCACGGCCTGAGGGTTGTTGGCGAAGCGCGGATTCTTCGTCAAGGCGGGGGCGTTCACGTCGCCGTTCGCCCTGGCGATCTCCTTGAGAGCGGCGTACTCGTTGCGGTCCATTTCTACGATCCCTGGCCCCGAGTCCGGGTAGACACGCCCGGAGTCCTCCACCCCATAGCTACGGCCGTTGATCTCGTAACGGCTCGTTGCCGTGTTGAAATGGGCCCTGTTCTCGGCGATCGCCTTGATGTCTGCCTCGACGTCGGTCTCGTGCCCCTTCAGTATGACGCTGTTCTTCGCCTTGATCTGGCCGTGCTTGGCACCGGAAACAGTGTGCCGAGGGTGTGGGAACTTCAGGGTCTTGCCCGAGGCAGGCCCGTCGACGTTCTCGTCGGCGACCCACTCCCGCGCTTTCGCCTGCGCACCGTCGGCGGCCTTGTCCGCCTCGTTCGCCTGTTTGCGGGCCTCCTGTGCCTGTTCCTTGGCCTCCTCGTCGCAGCCGTCCTCGGCGAGGATGACGTACGGGGAGTCGGCTCGGGCCGCGGCCAGGAGCGTGGTGCCCGTGCCGGGCGCACCGCCGTACGGGGTTCTGCGGGGCGGGGCGGCAATGGTGCAGCCGGATTCGCGGGCCTTCTTCTCGGCCTCGTCCGCCGCTTCGTCGGCTTCCTTCGCCGCCTTGCGTGCCGCCGCCGCGTCGCCGGCCTTGGCCGCCTTTCTCGCGTCGTCCGCCGCGTCGACGGCCTTGTCGGTGAGTTTGCCCAGGTCGCCGAGTTTCCCGAGTTTGCCCAGCTTGCCGAGTTTCCCGAAGAGCTTGGCCTCGCCGTAGCCGGGGATGAAGAGGGAGCCGACGTTCCATACGACCGTGGTGACGGCGCGGGTCTTGTTGCCCTTGTTCCACTGGTCGCGGACCTCCTCCCCGATGAACGAGTCGTCGAGGATCTTTACGCCCGAGTTCAGGGTCGCGCCGCCCCAGTCGGTGAGGGCGTCGAAGTAGTCGCCCTTCGCCCATTTGTCGCCGGCGTCCTTGGCGTCCTGCGACCACTGGTCGGCGATGACGCCGCCGTAGTCCTTGAGGCCGTCCAGGGTGTCGAGCGGGTTGGTGACGGTGTCCCAGATGCCCTTGAGTTCGCCGCCGATGCCGTCCACGAAGAGGCCTTCGCCGACTTGCTTGAGCTGGTCGCCCGTGCAGCCGAAGAAGGCGCCGAATCCGGAGAAGCAGCCGTCGTCGTTGTTGTCGTTCTCGTTGTTCTTGTCGTTCTCGTTGTTCTTGTCGTTCTCGTCTTTCTTGTCATCCTCGTTGTTCTCGTTGTTCTCGTTGTTCTCGTTGTTCTCGTCGGGCTCTGTGCCGTCGTCGGCTTCCGGCCTCGTGTCCTTTTGGTTCGGCGTGCCGCGTTCGGCCGTGATGCCGGTGTCTTCGCCGGAGGGTTGCGACGCGCAGGCCGTTCCCGTGACCTTGCAGATGGCCGATTGGAGGCCGCCGTAGATCTGGGTGCCCAGGCCGCTGACGACCAGCGCTGTGATGATCGCGGCGACGACCGCGATGAGGCCGGCGTATTCCACTGCCGTCTGGCCCTCGTCGCGGCGCCAGCGGATCATGCGGGGCAGGGAGAACGGGCGGCGTTCGGCGCGGTCGCGGATGGGGAGGCGGTACCAGTCGGCGCTGTCCTTGCGGGTGAGGAAGTAGAGGGTCAGGGAGGGGAGGAAGAGCTGGGTGTAGCCGCGGGGTGAGCCGTCGGTGATGTTGGCTGTCGCGCCGAGGATCAGCCATGCCTGTACGGCTATCAGGGCGGCCCGGGTTCTGGTTCCGCCCTGCCAGGTGCGGCGGGCGAGCCACCAGCCGAGGGTGCCGGGGGCTGCCGCGTAGGCGGTCAGGGCCAGGACGCCGCCGTCCACGGCGTCGTACGAGGCCGCGGTGAGCAAAACGCCCAGGCCGCCGAGAATCGTGACCGCGAAGAGGGTGTGGACGAGAAGCAGGGCCGTCGCGAGCGGGACGGGCATGGTTCGACGGCCGCCGTCACCAGAGGGCCAGGTGGACTCGGCTCTTGTCCCGCCCCCGACCCCGCCCCCGGAGTTCGGCGCTCCCCCGATCGACGCCATGCCCCACCCCCTCGGTCTACGACATGGCCCGAGGGTAGGAAGGGGCGAGTGGGGTCGGATGGGTCCGTGGCCCCAAAGCAGGGCCCAAACCTTCGGGCCTATCGTCCAGGGACGCTGCCGCCGCGTAGGTATGCGCAGGCGCCCTGGTGTGGCAGTACCGCCCACATCACCTGGGAAGAGCCCTACTGCGCCGAAGGCAACAACTGCTTCCGCATAGGCACCGACGCCGAGGGCAACGCCTACATCGCGGTCGCCGGGCAGGAGGAGCTGCACCTGACCGACAGCAGGGAAGCCCTCCGGGCACTGATTCTCGGGATCAAGGCAGGGAAGGCCGATCACCTGCTGTAGGAAGCGGGGTCAACCGTCGGATCGGGCCACGACAGCCCAGGTGCGGTGCGGTAGGTGGAGGATGTCGCCGGGGAAGCGCTCGTCGATGACGCGGGTCAGCTCGTCGCTGAAGCGGGCGACTTCGTCGTCTGGCAGGCTCGCGCCGACGCCGGCGCTGGCCCGGATGCGGCCGGTCCACGCCTGCGGGGTGTAGGGCACGTCGAGGTCGAACGAGAAGGTCTCGAGCCCGGTGAAGCCGGCAGTGGCCAGATCGGTGAGCCAGCGCGGATACAGACCGGTGCCGCCTCCCATGGTCCAGACCGGGTTGTACGCGGTGATGAGCTGCTCGGTGGCTGCGACGAGGTTGCCCGGCAGCGGCAGCCAGTCGAAGTGGGCGATGACGACGTGACCCCCGGGTCGCAGCAGGCGGCGGATCTCGGCCGTGGCCTTCGGCGCGTCGAACCAGTGCCAGCACTGCCCGGCGCAGACCACGTCGAAGGAACCGTCCGGCAGACCGGTGTCCTCAGCGGTGCCCACCTGGTGGTCGATCTCTACCCCGGCGGCCCGGTCGAGTTCGCGGGCCTGGACGAGCAGCTCTCGCGCCGGATCGATTCCGGTCACCTTCGCCCCTGCCAGGGCGAGCAGCCGGGCCAGACTGCCGGTTCCGGTGCCCACGTCGAGGATGTCCTGCCCGGGCAGGCCCGCGCCGTGGGCGGCGAGTCGGGTGACCAGCTCGGGTGGGAACCCGGCGCGGTGGCGGCCGTAGTCGTCGGCGGTGAGGCCGAAGTCGGGGGCGAGGGGTTTCGTCACGGAGGTCTCCCTGGTGCTGCCGAAGGTACGGAGTGGCTGACCGATGGTGTCAACTGCTCAGCTCTCCGAGCGGGGGAAGGAGACCTCGACCCGGCGGTTCTTCTTGCGGCCGGATTCCGCGGAGTTGTCCGCGATCGGGTACTGCTCGCCGTAGCCGCGTACCTCGTAGGTGACGTTGGAGTCGGTCAGTTCCTGGTCCAGGACGTTCTGTACGGCGTCAGCGCGTTGCCTGGACAGGACGTCGCCGTGGGCGGAGGAACCGAGGTTGTCCGTGAAGCCGAAGACGCGGATCTTCGTCGCGTTCTGCGTCTTGATCTCCTCGGCGATCGCGGAGATACGGGACTTCGCCTCCCCGCTGAGCTTCGCGCTGTCCTTGCCGAAGAGGACCTCGGCCTGGAGGGCGAACTTGACGTCGGCGTTGGTGTCTTCTCGGCGTTCGTCGCCGCTTTGGTCTTCTACGACCTGTTTGATGTCGAGGACCTTGGCGGAGGCCAGGGTGGCGCCCTCGGGGAGTTTGAGATCGGGGTCGTTGGGGTCGACCTCGACGGGGGCGGAGGGGGAGGCCTCGGTGCCAGGGGGGACGCCGGGGGTTTCGTCGGCGTGGGCCGATACGGCGCCGTAGATGTTCGTGGCGACCATGAGAGTGGCGGCGGTGAGGACCAGGGCGAGGCGTGGAGTCGCCGTTCGGCTGCGCGTAGGAGTCATGACCGGCCTCACCCGGAGATCTTGATGGTGCTGCTGGAGAATGTCGGTACCTGCAAATCGACCTCGGTCGTGCTCGTCGGCGGTGCGGGGAACTGCATGAAGACCGGCAAGGTCTGCCCCGCCTCAAGGTTGCCGAGGCCGGTTGTCGTCAGTGGGCGCCCTTCGGTGTCGCGCAGCGTGTAATAGCGCTTCTTCCCCTTGGCATCCACGATGGTGGCGCCGCCGAGCGAGGGACCGTGCTTGATGACCTCTGTCTCGTCACCGCTCGTCTGAGGGGGAACCACTACGGACTTGTCTCCGTCGTTTTTCACGGTTCCGTTGAGCGTGAGGAAGCCGCCCGAGTCCCTCGCGGCGGACGTGATCTGAAGGAGCAGTCCGTTCGTGCCCTTCAGTTCCGCCAGCGGTGTCTCCGACTGCCCCTCTTGAGCACTCGGCTTGGATCCACTGTCCTTGGAGGCGGACGCCGACGGGCTCGACTTGTCATCGTTGTCACCACCGCCGCCACAGCCGGCCACGCCGAGGGCCAGTCCGGCCGCAGCGGTCAGCGCGACCATCCCCCTGCGGGCCTTCGCAGTGAACCGAATGCTCATCTGTCTGCTTCCTTCGTCACTCGTCGTTCGCTTGTGGTTCGGCCAGGTGGACGTCGAAGAGGTCCTCGGGTTTCGGCAGAACATCGAGATCGTCCGGGTCCAGCTCCCAGGTCTCCCCGTCCTCGCACGAGAGCTGCGGCAGTACGTCCGGACCGGCGCCCCCGGCCGGGGGGTCGAAGTCGCAGCGGGGCTCGATCACGGCGTCGGCGGAAGCGTGCGCCTTTCTCTCCGCCTCGCCGGGAACGATCGAATCTCCCATGGGCTTGTTGGTCTGCACCTCGACCGAAAAGCGCAGAGGCTCCTGCGGATTCCCGCAGTTGAGCACTGTGGCGTCGTTCTGCGCGGCGAGCTGATGCGCCCGCCAGCACGACGGGCTGAGTCCCTCGGCGTTGCCGTCGAAGATGACTTGCCACTTGTTCGGGTCGAGTACGTCCTTCACCCACGCGCCCGCGAGTTGGTCCCGCCTGTCCTGAGCCGCCGCGAGAGCCGCCGCGTCGGCGGCCGTCTGGGCACCGTTCCTGTTCGCCGCGGCCTGGCCGACCGCGAAGTAGGCGAACGCGAGAAAGAGCAGGCCCCCCACCACCGTGATGTAGATGGGGAAGGCCTGCCCTGCGTCGCCGTACCGGCGAGGTCGCATCAAGGAGCGACCTTGGCGATTTGCGCCTGAATCTTCCCGAGAATCGTCTGGCCGAGGCTGGTACCCGTGATCGCCAGCACGATCGCCACCACCACCGCGATGATGCCCAGGTACTCGACCGCCGTCTGCCCCTTGTCGCCGGCGCGGCGCTGCATCGCCGCGGCCGTGGTGTTCTTCCAGCCGTTCACGCGGACCTTGGTCGCGACGGCGGTCTTCAGCATCAGGTCGCTCATGGTGTTCCCCTCCGGTTTCGGCTGTGTCGCTTTCGACAGGAGAAACGTACGGCGGGACATGCCGTCCGCCAGAGGGCCCCAGGGCCCAATTCCGGGCCCAATCGCGCGGGCCCGACCGGCTTTTCACCGAGACCGTCACCGAAGGTCACCCCAGTCCTCGGTGTGAGTCCGGTGCCGTGCCGATCCATTTCGCGGCGGCCTCGGAGCGGCTGGTGCTGTGGAGTTTGGCGAAGATGCGGTTGATGTGGTTCTTGACGGTCTTCTCGCTGATGAAGCAGGTGGCGGCGATCTGCTGGTTGTTCATGCCGGACGCGATGAGGTCCATGATCTCCGCCTCCCTCGTGCTCAGTTGGAACCGCGACCTGTCCGGAGCGGCCGGACGGCCACTCGTCGTCCATCCAGACGATGACTGTCCCACATGCGGTTGCACTTGCGAAAGGTTTTCCGGAGAAATGGGCGGGGGCGGAAGGGGTGGTGGGTTGAAGTTTGCAGGTGGAGTGGGTGGTTGAGATTGAGTATGCGGGTTTGCGGAGGGGGAAATTCCGTATGCAGTCGCATTTGATGACTGGCCCAGCCCCTCGGGGAGAGGTGGCGTCGGTGGCTGGTCCTGGCGGAGTTGGGCCAGCAGGGCGCCCGCCGCCGTGGGGGTGAAGTGGGCCCTGCCCTGCTTGATGTCCCGTACGGCCTCGACGAGCTGGTCGGCCGTGAACTCGCCGTGGACCAGGTAGCCGCCCGCTCCTCGGCGCAGGGCCTCCTGAACGATCTCCGACTCCCTGCTGTACGTCAGCATCACGACCGGGGCGATCCCCACCAGGTACGGGAGGGCCGAGATACCGTCCACGCCGGGCATACGGACGTCCAGGAGGACGACGTCCGGGCGGTGCTGGTGGGCGGCCTCGTAGGCCTGACGGCCGTCGGCCGCCTCCGCTACGACCGTGATGTCCGCGCGGCCGGAGAGCAGGGCGGTGAGGCCCGCGCGGACCACGGGGTTGTCGTCCGCCACGACGACCCGGAGGGTGCGGCTCGGCTGCTGTGCGGGCTGAGCGAGGTCCGCGAAGGGGTATTGCGGCGGCTGGGGCGCGGCGCCGGGGTGCGGGAGCGGTTGGTCCGGCATCAGGAGCCTCCTTTCGTGTCGTGGAGTCAGGCGGTGGGGGTGGTCAGGGCGGCCAGGGGGAGTTCCAGGCGGACTTCCGTGCCCTGGGGGTGGCCGCCTCGGCCGATGCGGATGCGGGCGCCCACGGAGGCCGCGCGTTCGACCATGCCGACCAGGCCGAAGTGGCCCGCCCGGCGGAGTTGTTCGAGCGTGGTGCCGGGCGGGAGGCCGCGTCCGTCGTCGTACACGCTGATCCGGAGCAGGTCGCCGTGGACGCCTGCGCGGACGTCGACGCGGCTGGGGTGTGCGTGGCGGTGGGCGTTCTCCATGGCTTCCGAGGCGATGGTGAGGAGCTGGCGGGCCACGGCGGGTGGGACGGGGGGTACGGAGTGCTCTCCGGTGGGGCGGTAGACCGCGGGGAGGCCGGTGCGGGTGCTGAAGTCGCGGGTGCGGGCGGCGAGTTCGACCAGGACGTCCGTGGCCTGGGCCGGGTCCGATTCGCGGCGCAGGTCCGCCAGGAGTTCGCGGGATTCGGCGGCTGCCCGGCGGGCTGAACGGGCGACGAGTGCCGCCTGTTGTCTGATCAGGGCCGGATTCATCCGGTCGGAGCCTGTGGAGCCTTCGAGGCCGTCGGCGGCCAGCGCCACGCCGTGCAGGGTCTTGGCGACCGAGTCGTGCATCTCGCGGGCCAGACGGGCGCGTTCGGCGCTGACCGCTTCCGTTACGGCGAGCCGGGCCTGGACGGTGGTGAGGGCCTGGGTGGCCGCGCCGAAGCGGAGCATGAGGTTGCGGAGGCTGGAGCCGACGGCGCCGGCGATGACGCAGAGGCCGGGCAGGAGGGTGGCCTCCGCGAGGCCGGGGGGTGGGTTCTCCTGTGCCGCGTGGATGAGGAGGAGCAGCAGAGCCTGGAGGCTGGCGAAGACGGCTGCGCCTCGCCAGCCGTAGACGAGGCCGGCCAGGAGGGGGGTGCAGACGCTGACATAGGCGAGGGTGCTGTCGGGGCCTGCGGAGATGAGGAGGAAGGCGCCGAAGAGGGTGTCCGCGGCGAGGAGGGTGGGGTGGCGGAGGAGGAGAGGGCCGAAGCGTTCCCAGTCCCTGAAGAGGGCGTAGGAGGTCATGAAGGTGACGACTACGGCTGCGCCGACGAGGCGGGTGGGGACGCCCTCGTTGGCGTTGACGAGGGCGGTGGGGGTGGCCAGGGCGATCATGGCCAGGCGGAAGCCGAAGACCTGTCGGGACAATGCCTGTAGGGCGTTGACCTGGATGTCGATCGCGGGGCTGGTGAGGGTGTCCGTGTCCCGGCCTTCGGCCGGGACGGGGTTCCCACCCGCACCACCCGTGCGGCTTTCGTGGTCGCGTGCGGGTGGCCCCTGTGGGGGCGAACCGCCATCGGCGGCTGACCGACCGTGCACACGCGGATCCGGCTCGCCGTTCGTCTGCCCTTCCGACCCGCCGTCCGCATACCCCGGAACCCCACCCCCCTCCACCGCCTCCCACCCCGGCGGCAGCGCCGGCGTCGCCGACGTCACCGGGATGTCCGGCGCGCCCGTGCGGACGTGGGACGGGAGGACCGTGCCCGCCGGTGGGGTGGTGATCTCGGGTGTCTTGGGGCGGCGGCGCAGCAGCCCGGTGCGTTCCCCTGTCATCGACATGCCGTCGCCCCCCTACTTGCCCGTCACCGAGCCGAAGTCCGTGCCCGAGCCGAGGATCAGGCCGGCGCCGAGCAGGAGCATCGTGGCCGGGACCATGAAGGTCGTGATCATCATCGTGGCCTTGGGAACGGCCCGGGCGGCCTTGCGCCGGGCGTTCTGCGCGTCCGTGCGCCGCATGTCCTTGGCGAGGGCCACCAGCGTGTCGACGATCGGCGCGCCCAGTTCCTCGCCCTGCTGCAGCGCCGTGACGAACATGGCGACCTGCTCGGAGTCGTTCCTGCGCCGCAGTTCCGCGAAGGCCTGGCGGCGGCTCATGCCGAGGTCCATCTGGCGGAGGGTGATGCGCAGTTCGTCCGCCCAGGGGCCCTCGTACTTGGACGCGACCCGGTCCAGGGCCTGGCGGAAGCCGAGGCCGGCGCCCACCACGACCGCCAGGACGTCGAGGAAGTCCGGCAGGGTCCGTTCGATGACGTCCTTGCGGATGCGGATCGCCGACCAGATGCCGACCTCCGTCCAGAACGCGCCGAAGGCGAGCAGGAGGAGGGCGACCAGGAGCTGGCCTCGCATCAGGAAGACCAGGAAGCCGACCCCGCCCAGGGCCCCGTAGACCGCCCGGCGGGCCGCGTAGCGGTCGATCGTCAGGCCGCCCGGGTTGCCCGCCAAGTCGATCTTGCGGCGGTACTTGGCCACCTGCTTGGGGCCCATCAGGCGCAGCACCGCGGGGGCGTAGCGCATGCCCATGCGGTCGATGAGCGAGTCGACGGCTCCGGTGCGGGTGGAGCCGACCTCCAGGGCGAGGGCGAGGTCGCCGGGCAGTTTGGCCTCGGCGCGGTACATGCGGATGCCGGCGAAGATGCCCCACACACTGAGGCCCATCAGCAGGGCGAGAAGCAGTCCCATGGTTTTGCCTCCGGGCTTCTCAGACGTCGATGCGGGACAGGCGGCGGATGAGGACGAAGCCGACGGCGTAGAGGGCGAAGGCGATGATGACCGCCCCCTGGCCGAAGGGGGAGCCGGTCATGCGGTCCAGGGCGCCGTCCTTCACCCCGTTCATCAGGAAGAGCGAGCCCACGCCCAGGACCGGCACGGCGTACGACGTCATGCTGACCTGGGAGAGCTGGGTGCGGACCTCGCGTCGGGTCTCCTTGCGTTCCTCGAGGGTCTCCGTCAGGTTCCGCAGGGCGCTCACGACCTGGCCGCCCGCCCGGTTGGACAGGACGAGGGTGGTGACGAGGACGACCAGTTCGCGGGACGGGAGCCGGTCCGCCATCTCGTCGAGTGCCTCGTCCAGCGACGCGCCCACCGCCAGTTGCGCGGAGACCTTGCCCAGTTCCTCGCCCGCCGGGGCCTCCATCTCCTCCGCCGCCATGCCGATCGCCGTGCGCAGAGCCAGTCCGGCCTGGGTCGCGTTGGCGAGGATCCGGGCCATCTCGGGGAGCTGGTTGATGAACTTCTCGATGCGTTTCTGGCGTTGCCAGTTCAGGAACTGCACGGCGACCCCGATGCCGAGCAGCCCCGCCAGCGGGCCGAAGAACGGGGCCAGGGCCGCCTGGCCGATCAGCCACAGGCCGGCGACCGTGGCGAGCATGTAGACGAAGAACTCGCCCGGGGTGATGTCCAGGCCCGTCGCCGCCAGGCGGAGTTCCAGCTTCTTGCCGAGCCCGGTGCGCCGCAGCCGGCGGTCCAGGTTCCGGAAGTGCCGGCGCCGGCCGCCGACCGGGATCTGGCCGGTGGCGGAGAGGCGGTCGACGAGCGCCTGGCGCTGCGCCTTGCCCGTGGCGTAGGAGTGCAGGCCGACGACCGCGAGGACGCACGTCAGCAGGGTGATGCCCGTGGTGAGCGTGATGAGCGTTTGCAGATCCATCGGTCGGTCCTACCTGGCTTCTCGGGTGGCTAGCTGGTCCGCTGACCGGGCGATGCCGAAGGCCTGCGGGAGGGGCTGGCTCGCCATGTACAGGCGGTCGGCGGTGCGGCGTGGGACGGGGAAGTACTCGAAGGCGCCGTGGATACGGCCGTCGGAGCTCATGGGCCGCGCGTTGAAGCGGGCGACCGTGACCAGCCGGTACGGGTCACTGCCGTGGCTGTCCATCAGGGCGATCTCGGTGATGCGGCGGACGCCGTCCGCGAACCGGGTGAGCTGCACGATGACGTCCACCGCGCTGTTGATCTGGTCGTGCAGCGCCACGAAGGGGATCTCCACGTCCGACATGGACGCCAGGGTCTGCAGCCGCATCAGCGCGTCCTCGGCGCTGTTGGCGTGGACGGTGGCCAGCGAGCCGTCGTGGCCCGTCGACATCGCCTGGAGCATGTCCAGCGACTCGCCGCCTCGGACCTCACCCACGACGATCCGGTCGGGGCGCATGCGCAGGGAGTTGCGGACCAGGTCGCGGATCGACACCTGGCCCTTGCCCTCGACGTTCGGCGGGCGCGACTCCAGACGGATCACATGGGCCTGCTGGAGCTGGAGTTCGGCCGAGTCCTCGATGGTGATGATGCGCTCGCCCCCGGGGATCAGCCCGGAGAGCGCGTTCAGCAGGGTCGTCTTTCCCGTGCCCGTCGCGCCCGAGACGATGACGTTGAACTTCGCCTGCACCAGGCCCGCCAGCAGATACAGCATGTGCTCGTCGAGCGAGCCGAGGCCGATCAGCTCCTGGAGCGTGAAGGAGCGCGGGAAGCGGCGGATCGTGAGCGTGGCGCCCGTCAGGGACAGGGGCGGGATGATGACGTTGACGCGCTCGCCGGACGGGAGGCGGGCGTCGACCATCGGGTTCGACTCGTCGACACGGCGGTTGACCGTCGAGACGATGCGCTCGATCGTCTGCATGAGCTGCTCGTTCGAGGCGAAACGCAGGGGCAGTTGCTCCACCCGGCCGCCACGCTCCACGAAGATCGCGTCCGGGCCGTTCACCATGATCTCCGTGATGGAGGCGTCCTCCAGGAGCGGCTCCAGGATGCCCAGGCCCAGCGCCTCGTCGACCACCCTGCGGATGAGCTGCGAGCGTTCCACGGTCGACAGGACCGGGCCCTCGCGGCTGATGATGTGCCCGAGCACCCGCTCCAGCCGCGCCCTGCGCTCGGCGGCGGCCAGCGAACTCATCTCCGCGAGGTCGATCTCCTCCAGGAGCTTGGCCCGGTAGGAGGCGACCATATGGCCGTCCTCGCCCCGGTTCCCGTTCTCCTCGGGGGAATTGATGCGTGCTCGCAGGCTCATGGGTGCGGTGCTCCGTTCAGTGGTCGAGCGGCATCGTGGCGGTCTTGACCGCCGGGTCGAACTCCCAGCCGGGCACGAGGGACGGGATCTGCACCGTGACCGTGACCGTGACCTCGTCGCCGCCGGGCGACGCGCCGCAGTCGGTCCCGTCCGCCAGCCAGCTGCTCACCGCCGCCCGGCAGTCCGCCAGGTACGGCCCCTCCAGCGACGCACTGCGCGCCCCCGTCCGGGCCGCCGTGCCGGCCTGCTGGGCCGTGTACGCGATCAGGCCGAGCTGCACGGCCGCCAGGCCGACGAGCAGCAGGATCGGCAGGAAGCCGATGTACTCGATCGCGACCTGGCCTCGGTCACGGCCCTTGCCGGAACGCGCCATCTCAGTCCGCCTCCTCGACCGCACCGGCGTGACCCCTGACCGGGAACGGGACGGAGAGCGTGCCCGGGAAGAGAATGGGGACCTCCAGCTTGACGTCGGCCGTCACATAGCCGGAGCCGCCGCAGGTCACCTCGGCGCCGGAGCGCCACGCGTCCGACAGGTGCTTGAGCCCGGCGGCCTGGCAGGCACCATCGCGCGCACCGAGCTCCGTCGCTGTCGCCGCCCGCACCGCCTCGTCCGCCGCGTTCCCCGCGAGGGTGTAGGTGTAGCCCACGAGGACGATCTGCCACAGCGCGATCAGCGTCACGATGATCGTCGGTGTCATGCCGAGGAACTCGATGGTGACCTGGCCCCGGTCCCGCTCTTGCTCTCGCTCTCGCTCTCCTAAGGGCATGTTCATCCCTCCCTCCTCCGCCGAAAGCTCGCCGACCCCCGGTCACCGCCCCGGAACCCCCGGCCCGCCTTCTGGGCGCCGTCGGGGACCTTGACCAGGCCCAGTTCTCCCGCGAGGCCCCACAGGGCCTGTTTCACCGCGCTCTTGTTCTCCAGTTCGTGGATGCGGCCCGCGTCCACGACGCTCTGCAGTTCCTTGAAGTTGGCGGGAACGACGGTGGCGGCGACCGCCGTGCCGGTGATCTTCTGGATCAGGGGCGGCTGGATCTCCGTAGCGCGGCTGTGCCGGTTGACGACGACGGTCGTCTCCTCGGCCTTGCGGATCTGCAGCCGGTCCCACATCCGTACCGCCCGTTTGGCGCCCCGTACGGAGACCACGTCCGGCGTGGTGATCAGCAGGGCCCGGTCCGCCATCTCCACGGCCGCCGCGCCCGCGCCGCCCAGTTGGGCGCCGCAGTCGATGACGACGATCTCGTAGCGGGAGCGCAGGGCGCTGACGATCTGGCGGGCGGCGCGGTCGGTGACGTCCTCGCCGCGTTCCCCTTCGGCCGGGGCGAGCAGCAGGGCCAGGCCGGTGTCGTGGCGGAAGACCGCGTCGGCCAGGACGCGCGGGGAGATGTCCGTGATGGCGGCCAGGTCGACGACGGAGCGGCGGAACTGGACGTCCAGGTAGGAGGCGATGTCGCCGGTCTGGAGGTCCATGTCGACCAGGGCCGTGCTGCGGCCGGAGGCCTGGGCGGCCAGGGCGAGCTGGATGGCGGTCAAGGTGGCTCCGGTACCGCCCTTGGCGCCGCTGACGGTGACGACGGTTCCTCCGACGCCGGTGAAGACGTCGCCGCCGGCGCCCAGGTGCCGCCGTACGCCGACGGACCACTGGGCGACCGCCTGGACGCGGCTGGCCAGTTCCTCGTAGCTCAGGGGCAGGGCGACGAGACCGCGGGCGCCGTAGTCCATGGCGGCCTGGAAGAGGCCGGGGCTCGCGTCCGAGGTGACGAGGATGACGCCCACGGCCGGGAAGCGCAGGGCCACTTCGCGGATCAGCTCCAGCGCGGGGACCGGGCCGATCCGCTCGTGCACGACCACGACCTCGGGCAGTTCGTCGACGGACTCGGCGGCGAGCCGCGCGAGGGTGTCGATGAGCTGGGTGGAGTCGCCCACCGGGGCCACCGGCTCGGCGTCCGGGAGCTGGCTGAGCAGCGTCGTGATGGACCGGACGGCGTCCGCTTCACCGACTGCCGGGAGGATCCTCGTGGGCATGCGGGCCTCTCACTTGTCCTTCGCGAGTTCGTACGTCCGGTCCTGCTCCGGGACCGTGGTGTCGCTGCCGGGCGCGACGAGGGCGAGCCGGACCCGCTGGGCGAACGACTCGGCGTAGGTGATGCGCTGGGCGTCGAGGGCGGACAGCGCGAAGGTGATC
Source organism: Streptomyces sp. NPDC056948 (assembly GCF_042674225.1). Taxonomy (NCBI): domain Bacteria; kingdom Bacillati; phylum Actinomycetota; class Actinomycetes; order Kitasatosporales; family Streptomycetaceae; genus Streptomyces; species Streptomyces sp. NPDC056948. The sequence continues at coordinate 5,846 of NZ_JBHUQX010000051.1, read as the reverse complement.
GGGACCGCGTCGGTGGGCTGCTGGGTGCGGTTGTTCTCGTCCGGCTTCAGCGCGGTCAGCTCGCCCACGTCGATGACCTTGGCGTTCGTCACGATGATCTTCGACTGGTCGGGGTCGCCCTCGCGCTTGCCCTCGAACGTGGCGTACACGTTGACCGAGGAGCCGGGCGTGATCTTGCCGGCCACGCCGGTCGCCGAGTCGATCATGATGGCGACCTCCTGCTGGCCCGGCTGGAGGGCGGGCTGGCGGACGATCATGTCGGACTGGAGCAGGGAGCCCGAACGCAGCGTCGTCACGGCGATCTTGCCCTGGATCTCCCGCAGATCGGTGACGGCGTTGCTGGACAGCCACCGTTCGGGCATCTTGATCTTCTCGAACTGGCCCGTGGTGAGCGTGGTGTAGGGCGGCACGTCCGATTTCAGCCGGTAGGCGGTGACCTCGGGGCCGACCTTGGACTTCACGTCGCCTATGACGGAGAGCACGCCGGTGAAGGCGCCCAGGGCGCAGACGACCGACAGGAGCAGGAGGATCACGCCGCGGCGCTGACGGGAATTCATGAACCGTGCAACCTCGTTGGGGATAGCGGTCGGTCGGGATCGGAGCGGTGCCGGCGAGCGGTGTCGGGGCTCACCCGACGGCCGTTCGGCTCTCGAGCTGTTTGAGGGGCGGGCTGTCGTAGACGGGTGGCGTGGCCGAACAGAACACGCAGCGGTCGCCGATGACGTCGATGCCGCACCAGTGGCAACTGCTGCGCCGTACGGAGGTGACGAGCTGGTAGAGGACGGAGAGGTCGGGCAGATAGCTGCAGAACTCGATCAGCTTGCCGGTGCCCCACCAGCCGGGCGACTCGGACGGCAGCGGGATCTCGCGCAGCCCCTGCACCTTCCAGGAGGGGGCGAGGGTGGCGGTGACCCAGTCGGACTGGAGCTGTCCCTTGGCGACCAGCATCCAGGTGCCGAACTCGGGGCCGGGGAGGGCGGCTTCGGGGGTGATTCTGACGAGCTGTGGCTCGGGGTGGGCGAGGACGCCGAACTGGCTGCCCGGGACCCAGGACTTGGCGTGCGACTTCAGGCCGACGGGGACGCGGTCGAGCCGGGTGACGGAGTTGAGCAGCGCCCCGGCGTGGATGTAGTGGACGAGCAGCCGGCCTGCCGACGCCAGCACGCCGGGGCTGATGTCGCAGGACGCGAGCTGCCTTAACTGGCGGGCCAGGACCGCCAGTCCGAGCGGGGGCAGGTCCGGGCGGAAGAGGGCGATGCGGTCGCTCTCCATGAGGGAGCGCAGGGTGTGCAGCCGGCGCTGTACGGCGGTGGGCGCGGCCTGGGAGCAGACCACGATCACGTGTCCGTGCTGCTCGACCAGGGTCTGCATCTCGGCGAGCGCCTGCTCCAGGGGGCGCCGGTCGATGTCCCGCAGCACGACGGCGGGCAGGGTGCGTTCGTCCTGTGGCGGCAGCGCCATGTCGGCGCTTGTCACGGCAATGGCAGTTGGCACGCGCAGCTCCCCGTTTCCCCATGCCCGTCGGCGCGCCGGTGTGACTCCGGCCCACTTCGGTGACTTCACTGCGTGACTACCTCAGCACTGTATCCACGGCTCTGTGACCGGAGAACAGCGTTTGTGTAGCTGGGGAGCAACTGTCGTTGCACAAGATGCGTCAAAACGGGGCAGGTTGAGCATCCTGCCGGTCGCGGGCGAGGGCTCGGAGGGTCCCACGCGGTGGGCCCAGAGGGCCCAGCGTTGACGGTGGGTCTCCGTTTGGGCCCTGAGGCCCACGCCCGATGCGAGGGCGCGTCCCTACGCTCGCCGTCCACGGATACGTGGTTCGGGCGAGGAGGGATGCCGTATGGCTGGCGGGGGCGGCATACGGGCGTACAAGGACAGACTGGTCTTCGACGACCGCGGCGCGACCGGTACCGAGTATCTCGGGATGGTCGTCGTCAGCGCGGCGATCGTGCTCGCGGTCTCGGCCACCGGCGTGGGACAGCTGATCTACGACAGGATCGCCGCGCAGGTCTGCAAGGTCGCCGGCGACGGAAACTGCGGGGCGGGCGGGACGGGGCCGGGCAAGCCGCTCACCGACGCCGACTTCGAGCCGGCGCTGTGCCAGGTCTCCTCCGTCACCGACAAGGCGGGCTCCAAGGCGAAGATCTTCTTCTGGGAGATCGGCAAGGAGTACGGCTTCCAGGAGCAGCATCTGAAGGCGAAGACGGACGTCAACGGCGACGGCAAGGTCGACGACAAGGACCAGCTCGTCTACCTCACCTTCACCGACGCCGCGTCCGTCGCCGCGAAGAAGGACTTCAAGCCGGGCATGAAGGTGGGCCGGTTCGGCGCCGACAAGGTGGAGCTGGGGCTCGGCATCAAGGTGACCAACGGCGACACCTGGGTCTTCCAGAGCCCGGAGGAGGCCCAGCGGTTCCGGGACGACGTGGAGAAGCTCCAGATGTACGAGATGCGGCGCACCATGCCCGGCGGCGCGGAGGCGAGCCTCGGCGACAGCATCGCCTACCTCTTCGGGACCGGGCCGCTGAAGGACGAGGAGGACACCCAGAACCGCATCAAGGAGAACCTCGGCGACAACCGGAAGATCACCTACGGCAAGGTGGGCCTGGAGGCCTCGGCGTCGGCAGGCCTGAAGATCTCGGCGGGCGACGAGAAGAAGCTGAGCGCCGCGCTCGGCGGCACCTTCAAGTACTCCCCCGAGGTGACCTGGACCGACAACGCCTACAAGAACACCAAGTCGTACACGTACTCCTCGTCCATCGAGTACGGCTCCAAGGTGGGCTACGAGGCGGGCCCGCTCAGCGGCGAGTACGCGGCGAACACGACGCAGACCGGCACCATCACGGTCACCTACGACAAGAAGACCAACAAGCTGGTGCGGATCGACATGACCCGGACCGTCGAGGAGGGCGGCCAGAAGGACGGGGCCAAGGCCGGCGGCGACAACGGCAAGAAGGACGGCGACAAGCGGGGCGGGAACGCCGGGGTGAAGGGAACCGACTCACAGACGGGCATCGAGATCGTCACCAACACCGTCACCTTCGACCCCGGCCCGGCAGGCGACCAGGACCGGGCGGTCGGTGAGCGCTGGCTGGACAGCAACAACGAGCAGGTCGCCACGCCCTTCCAGTACATGTTCGACGACCACGCGCCGACGGCCCGGCCGGGCGCCGACGACCCCTTCGGGCAGCTCATGTTCGACCAGGGCAAGTCGAGCCGGATGACGTACACGGGCGAGGTGAACGCGGCCGAGTACGGCTTCGAGTTGAATCTCGGGCTCAGTCTGGGCATGACGATCAGCACGGAGAAGAAGTCGGAGACGCTGACCGATGCCCAGTTCCTGGGGGCGCCCCGCGGTGACGGTCGCTCCTACCTTCCCTACAGCTACTGTGCGAACTGACGAGACGGGAGCCCGATCCGATGAAGACCCGCCGTGCCTGCCTGGCCGCCGCCGCCCTGCTGACCGCCGTGGCCCTCACCGGCTGCGGGAGCTCCGGTTCCGGCGGGGCCTCCGTGCCCGACGGCTGGGGGACGCTGAAGACGAAGGGCGTCGACGTGTCGTATCCGAAGGGGTACGAGGAGCAGAGCGCCGCCGAGCGGGGCAAGCACAACGCGGCCGCCGCGGTGCGCACCCAGGACGGAAAGAAGGTCTCGGTCGTCACCGTGCAGCTCGGCTTCACCGAGGCGAACTCCGCCGAGCAGGCCGCGATCGCCGCCGAGGCGGGCATCCAACTGGGCGCGGACGTCAAGGGCCAGAAGGATGTGGAGCTGGCGGGCACGGACGAGGCCAGGCGGATCGACTTCACCTTCAAGGCGACCGGCGAGGACGGCGGCCCGTCCAAGGGCACTCCGGTCCAGGGCGTGATCCTGGCCGGGCTCGACCCGGACGACACGACCTTCGCGATCCGGATCGACGCCCAGCAGGGAACCCTGCCGGACGCGGACCTGGACCGGATCATCGACTCGGTCGAGGTGCACTGACCGTGGAGGTGCCGGGCGCCGGATACGTCGTACTCACGCTGCTGGTCGCGCTGTTCGGCGCCCTGGCGTGGAAGTACGCACGCCGGCTGGTGACGGTGACGCGGGTGCTGCGCGCCGGGGTCCGGGCCGAGGGCGAGTGCGTCCGGGTGGAGACGGAGCCGTACAACCGTTCCGATGCCAGGCGGCACTTCTTCGCCTTCCGTACGGCCGACGGCACACGGGTCGAGTTCGAGGACCTGGCAGGCTGGTCGACGACGGAGGGCACTCCGGTCACCGTCACCTACGACCCCCGTGATCCGCGGGGCACGGCGACGGTGGCGGGCCGGGGCAGTTGGTCCCCGGTGCTCCAGTCGCTGGCCCTGGTCGCGGGCTGCGGCATGGCCGCGCTGGGCTTCGCGACCCTTCTGTACGTCGAGATCACGGGGAGCGGTTGATGACTCTCGTCCGCTGCTGGGCCGTCGGCATCGTCGTCCTCGTCTTCAGCGAGTACGTCCAGACGACGCTGGTGTACGGCAATCTCGTCGGCCCGCGGGGTGTCGGCTCGTTCGGCGCCGCGCTGGCGCTGGTGCACCTGCCGAACCTGGTGTGTGTCGTGCTCGCCACCTGGGCGGCGGCCCGGGTGCATCCGGAGCCGTGGCGGGAGATGCCGGCGCGGCATCTGGCGGCGGCGTGCGCGGTTCCGGCGGCGGCGCAGGTGCTGCTGCTGACGCTGCGGCCGGACGTGCTGGATCTCGCGGGCCCGGCGTTCTGGATGTCCGCGGGGGTGCTGCTGGCCGGGTGTGCGGTGGGACTGCTGCTCGACAGGTTGGTCTGGACCTCTTGACAGTGTCTCTGGTCTGGACCATTTTCTTGTCATGTCCAGACACAGACGATCCATGCGGCTGTGGTCGGGTGCCGTCACGGCTGCCCTGGCCCTCACTGTCACGACCGTCGGCCAGGCCTCCGCCGCCGACGTCAACAACGCCAGGAACGCCGGCTTCGAGTCGGGGCTGAGCGACTGGACCTGCTCCGCGGGCAGCGGTACGACCGTCTCCTCACCGGTGCACGCCGGCACGGCCGCGCTGAAGGGGACCCCGGCGGGGCAGGACAACGCCCGGTGCGCCCAGACGGTGCGGGTGAAGCCCGGCTCGACGTACACCCTGGGCGCCTGGGTCCGGGGCGGATACACCTACCTCGGCGTCACGGGCACGGGCACGACCGACGTGTCCACCTGGACCCCGGACTCCTCCTCCTGGAAGCAGTTGTCGACGACCTTCAGGACGGGCTCGTCGACGACCTCGGTGACGGTGTACACGCACGGCTGGTACGGGCAGGCCGCGTACTACGCGGACGACGTGTCGGTGTTCGGGCCCGACGGGGGCGGCGGCACCGACCCCGGCCCCACGGTCCCGGCCACGCCGGGCGGTCTGAACGTCTCCGCTACGTCGTCCTCGTCGGTGTCGCTGGCGTGGAACACGGTCTCCGGGGCGACGGGTTACACCGTCTACCGCGACGGAACGAAGGTGACGGCGGTCTCCGGCACCTCGGCGACGGTGACCGGCCTCGCGGCCTCGACGTCGTACTCCTTCCAGGTCGCGGCGACCAACGCGGCGGGCGAATCGCCGAAGTCGGCGGCGGTCACGGGCCGGACGAACGCGCCGACCGGCCCCGGCCCAGCCCTGCCCAAGCACGCGGTGACCGGCTACTGGCAGAACTTCAACAACGGCGCCACGGTCCAGAAACTCGCCGACGTCCAGTCGCAGTACGACATCATCGCCGTCGCCTTCGCGGACGCGACCTCGACGCCGGGCGCGGTGACCTTCAACCTCGACTCGGCCGGGCTCGGCGGCTACACCGTCGACCAGTTCAAGGCCGACATCAGG